>JAPULM010000099.1 GCA_027294925.1 bacterium | reverse complement strand
GCAGGTGCGCTGCAATGCCCATGTCGTGTAGGGTATCGGCCAGGCGCTGCATATACACCGCGACAATCGGCCGCACATAGGCGTCGAAGGCCGTTACGCAAACCCGTTCGTATTCACGGAACACCGGATCGACCTCGGATGACAACGATACCGCCACCTCGGGCACATGTTCGGCCAACAGCTCACGGGTGCGTATTTCATGCGCCGCATTGATAAAGGAGAACAGATAACAGACGGCCAGCGACTGCACCCCGAATTGCTGCTGCAATTGAATTGCGGCGTCAACCACTTGCCGTTCGTCCAAAGCTTCCAACACCTGACCTTCGGCGTCAATACGTTCACGGATGCCAATACGTCGCGCCCGCGGGGCCAGAAATACCGGCGTTTCGGCATCGAGATACAGATCGTACATATTGGAGCGCTTCTGTCGCCCAATCTCTAGCACGTCTTCAAATCCGGCGGTCATCAAGACGCCAGTAACCGCCCCTTTGTGCTCCAAGATGGCATTGGTGGCGACGGTCGTGCTATGGATAAAGCGATCGACGGCGCTAGCCGGCTGCCCGGCCAACGCTAGCACGTTGGCCACCCCCTGCCGCACACCCTCGACGACGTCATGCGGTGTGGTCGGCACTTTGGCCAGCCATAATTGTTGTTGTTTGTATAAGCCGACGACATCGGTAAAGGTGCCGCCAATATCCACTGCAATGTCAATCATGTATGCTTCCCGGCTGAACATCTATAGAAGAACCCCGCACCAGGTGACGTTCTGTCTTACCCTAGAAACTCGTGCTGGCATTTTATCACATCTCTGAATATATAGCGGTACGGAAATGTGGCGTGCGGATTTCAGAGTGCGGAGTAGAAGATAAAAGAGCTGTTATTCCGCCTTCTACGCTCGTCATTCCGCATTCAGATCACCTCCACCCTAGCCCTCTTCCGTCGAGGGGGAGGGGATTTCGGGAAAACTCAATGGCGCTGGCGTACTAGCGTCAGGGCTGGACAGCACCCCACAGGACGGCGTATGGTAGGTGTATTGGAAGTCAATATGAGCCACACGGACAGGGAAGAGGAACAAGGAGCAACGAGATGCCGTCATCTGCAAACGAAACACTGGTAACCAGGCAAGATCTGCAGCGCCGAACGGCCGAGTTACTGCCGATCCTGACAGCACGAGCGGCCCAGACCGAGCAGCTGCGCCAGATCCCCCCTGAGACCGTGCAGGATCTGATCGACTCCGGCCTCATCCGCATCGGCAATCCAAAGCACTATGGTGGTCTCGGGATCGAATATGACGCTGTCTTTGATGTCGATTGGGAACTGGGACGCGCCTGCGGCGCCACCGCCTGGTGCTATGGGCTGTGGGCCGTGCACAACTGGTGGATTGGCCACTTCCCCGAGGCCGCTCAGGAAGAATTTTTTGCCAACGGGCCGGACGTTCTGGCGGCGAGTGCCTTGAATCCGACTGAAGGGCAGGCCGAACCTGTATTTGGTGGCTTGCACGTTTCCGGTCATTGGCGCTTTTCCAGCGGCTGCGACGCGGCGAGCTGGGTGATGGTGGCGGTGCCAAGCGCCGACGGGCACCAGTGGGCGCTGATTCCCCGCACCGACTATGAGATTGTCGACAGCTGGTTCGCCTCCGGCATGTGTGGCACCGGCAGTAAGGATATCGTCATTGAAGACAAATTTGTTCCAACCCACCGCACGATGGACCCGAGCCGTGCTGGTAATGGCGACTGGACGGGTTGGGAGTTGCACCAACGCCTGAGCTATCGTCTGCCTCTGCGCTGTATGACCGGCTGGGATCTGGTAGCGCCGATTATCGGTATGGCACAGGGCGCTGTCGACACCTTTACCACCAGCTTACAGGGAACCTCCGGCCATGGCCGGACGGCGGACTCCATGCTGGTCCAGGCATGCCTGGCTGAAGCTGCAGTTGAAGTGGACGCTGCACGTGAGCTACACCGCCGCGCCATTGGCGAGATACTTGAAAAAGCCGCCGGTGGCGAGACCTTTAGCAATTTTGAACGCGCCCGCTACCGGCGTGACAAAACCTTTGCCGCCAGACTCTGCGTGCGGGCCATCAACCGGCTATTCGACGCCAGCGGCGGTGGCGCCATCTATGCAAGCGCCACCATGCAGCGCTTCCACCGCGATATCCACGCCGCCTCGCACCATCAAGGCATCAATTGGAATGCCGCCGCCGAAGATTATGGGCGACAGGCGTTAGGGCTTCCCCCGGCTCCCGGACGCTATGTGTAAGCCGGAGATGAAATCCTCCCGCACCCTACCGTCTCGCGCGGCCGGGTGAGGGTCACTTAAGCCCTGGGGCAAAGTGCGACAAAGCCAAGTTTCTCCGACTGGATCCCGACCCTCAGATACTCTATGATGTAAAATACGAAACCCTCATCGCTGTCACACAAGGAGATGCTCAGGATGGATTTCGAAGTCACCTACACGCCCGAACAGCAAGCCTTTCGTGAGGAAGTGCGTGCCTGGCTGGTCGACAACATCCCGCCAGGTCTGGTGCAACCTATTGATCCCGGCGACCTCAGTCTGGAACAGTATCAGAAGTTACGCGAACTGGGACGTCGGCTCGGTTCACGCGGCTGGCTTTATCCCACCTATCCGAAAGAATACGGCGGTGGCGACTTGCCGGTCGATGTTGTCATCATCCTGGAAGAAGAGCTGGATCGCTACGGGTTGCATCTACCGCCGTACTACGATTCGGGTGGCCGCCTCGGTGGCGCCAGTATTTTCGTCTGGGGCAGCGAGGAGCAGAAAAAGTATTTTCTTCCCAACATTTTTAAGGGCGAATGGCGTACCTGGCAATTGCTCAGTGAACCCAACGCCGGCTCCGACCTCGCCGGGGTGCAAACGCGGGCCGTACGCGACGGCGATGATTACGTCATTAATGGGCAAAAAATCTACATTGGCAGTCTGCACGGCTGCGAAATGATGTGGACCATCGTGGTGACTGATGCGGACCAACCCCGGCACGAGAATCTAGGCTGGTTGATGATTCCCTACGACACGCCCGGGGTCGAGGTGCGGCCGATGGAATTGTTAACCTCCGGCGGCGAAGGCGGGGCTTCGCCAGGACTCAAGCATACGGTGTTTTTCGAAAATGCACGGGTGCCGGCCTTCAACCTGGTTGGCGGTGAAAACAACGGCTGGAAGGTCGCCACCACCCACCTGGAACTGGAGCATGGCGGCGGCGGGGTGATCCGGCGCAACCGCGTGGTGGATCAATTCATTGAATATTGCACCACGACGACATACAATGGCCAGCCCTTGAGTAAAGACCCCGACATTCGCGACGACATGATCGACATTTACATCAAAAGCGAGATCGTCCGCCTGTTTGGATTACGCACCTACTGGTTGAGCCATGCGCACAAGCCGCGCACCTATGAAGGGCCACAGACCTCATACAACCGCAAGATCGGTAATCTGGAAATCGCTGAGACCATCTTGCACGCCCTCGGTCCTTATGCGCTGACCAAAGACGAAAAGTGGGGACCGCTCAACGGCTTGATCGAGTTTAACCAACGTTCATCGGTGGTTGGCCTGCACCCTGGCGGCACCACGGATATTCAAAAAGTCATTATGTCACGCCGCATTGGCATCGGACGTAACGTCAAGGAAGAAGCGGGCAGATTACGCTAATTGAACAAGACGAGTAGGGAGCAACGCGATGGATCTTGGACTCACCGAAGAACAGGAACTGCTGAAAACAACCGTAGCCGATTTTGTACAGCAAGAATATGACAAAGACACGCTGCTCGAATTGGAGATGACACCTACCGGTATGACGCCGGAATTGTTTCGCAAAGCCGCCGAACTTGGCTGGCTGGGTGTGGTGATCCCGGAGAACTACGGCGGTGAAGGGCACTCCTTTACCGATGCCGCCGTACTGTTCGAAGAATTGGGTCACGGGCCGGTGTCCGGGCCCTATTTTTCCTCCAGCGTATTGGGCGCCTTGACCGTTTTAAACGGTGGCACGGAGGCACAAAAGCACCGCATTTTGCCGCAGGTGGCGCGCGGTGACTGTGTGTTGAGTCTTGCCGTTACCGAGCCGAATTATGGTTGGCAAGCCGACAAGGTGCACATGCTGGCAAGCCAGCGAAATGCCCAATACACCCTGAATGGGGTCAAACTTTTTGTGCCTGACGCGCAGGCTGCCACTCATCTGCTGTGCGCCGTGCGTACCGCACCGCAGAATGGCACCCAGAGCGGCATCACCGTCTTGCTTATCGACGCCAAAACCGCGGGTGTGAGCATCCGCACCGTGAGCGGCTGGATGGGACAGGTAGACGAGATCAAGTTTGACAACGTGCAGGTCCCAGCCAATGCTATCCTGGGCGGTTCCGAAGGCCATGGCTGGGACGCCATCGAAGCGGCTACCATGCAGGCCATTCCCATTCTCTGCGCCTATAAAGTCGGTTCGTGTCAAGCGGTGTTTGACATGTGCGTCGCGTACAGCCGCACGCGGGTACAATTTGGCCAGCCGATTGGTCGCTTTCAACGCGTGCAGGATCACATCATTGGCATTGTCAACCACCTTGACGCGGCGCGCTGGACCACCTATGAAGCCCTCTGGAAACTCGACTCCGGGCGTCAGGCCGCTAGCAGTATTCACCTGGCCAAAGCCGTCACCAGCGAAGCCTATCTCAAGGTCTGTGATGGTGGTCACGAGGTGCATGCAGGCGTCGGCGTGATTCGCGAATATGGTTTAACCTTGCATACGCATCGGTCACGCTCCTTATACCATTTCTTAGGCGACCCACGCTTGCATCGCCGCCGTATGGCTGACGCCTTAGGTTGGTAACATGAGGCAGGGAGAAGGAGGACAACTTGTTGGTTCGATGTATCTTTTTCTTATTCCTTTGCCTCAACCTGATCAACGTTCAGCCCAGCGGGGCGACAGAACAACCAGTGACCCTACTGGTATCAGCAGCCTCCGATCTCACCTTCGCCTTTAGAGAACTCGGGGCGCGCTTCGAAGCCACCACCGGCATCAAGGTGATCTTCAACTTTGGCGCCACCGGACAACTGGCGCAACAGATTGAACGGGGTGCGCCGGTGGATCTCTTCGCTGCTGCAAACGTGTCATTTATCGACCGCTTGGTACAGCACGACCTGATCATTGCAGACTCTAAGATGCCCTATGCACGCGGCCGTTTGACTCTGTGGACACGCGCTGATAGCGCCTTGCGTCTCACCGGCCTGGACGATTTGATGCAGCCTCAGGTACGGCGCGTCGCCATTGCCAATCCCACCCATGCCCCCTACGGCTTGGCAGCCAAGCAAGCCTTGCAATCGGCCGGCCTGTGGAAGCGTCTGCAACAGAAATTGGTCATCGGGGAAAATATTCGTCAGGCTCTCCAGTATGCATCGACAGGCAATGTGGAGGTGGCGCTCATCGCGTTGTCGCTCAGCCTGCAGTATAACGGACGTTGGCTAAAGATCCCGGAGCATTTACACCGTCCGCTCATCCAGACTCTGGCGATACTCAAGCGCACCGCTTATGCTGCTGAGGCGCGACAGTTCGCCGCCTTTATCAGCGGACCGCAAGGTCAGCCTATCATGAAAAAATACGGTTTTGTGTTACCCTCCGAGGAGGCGTTGCAATGAATGGGTCGCCGCTCTTTCTATCCCTACAAGTGGCTGCCGTGGCAACCTTGTTCATCTTCACCATCGGCTTGAGTCTGGCCTGGGTGTTGACACGCCGCCCCTTTTGGGGTCAGATTGTTGTTGAGAGCGTCATCAATCTACCACTGGTGTTGCCGCCTAGTGTTGTAGGGTATTATCTTCTGTTAGCATTGGGGCGTGGAAGCCCGATTGTCGAGTGGCTTGATATCCGGCTTTTGTTTACCTGGCCGGCTGCCGCACTGGCCGCTACCGTCGTCGGATTACCACTAATGGTGCAGGCGGCGCGCGCGGCGCTTGCCAATGTTGATCCAACCATTGAGAACGCTGCTCGAACCTTGGGCTCCTCCGAGCTGGAGGTGTTTTGGCGCGTTACCCTGCCGCTGGCGCGGCGCGGCATTCTGGCCGGTCTGGCGCTGGGTGCGATTCGGGCCCTGGGTGAATTCGGCGCCACCTTAATGATCGCCGGCAATATTCCCGGACGTACCCAGACCCTGCCCTTGGCGATTTATGACGCGGTGCAGAATCAACAATATGCAGCAGCCAATCAAATGGTGTTGCTGATGACCACCCTGGGCTTTTTAACCCTGTGGTGGGTGCGGCGCATGGAACAACCCAAACGAGTGATGTAGGCAGTATGACAACCCCACGTCTGCGTGTGGATATCGAAAAACAACTGACGGCGTTTTCGTTACGGGTCCAGTTACACGTCGACAGCGAGATTTTGGTTTTATTTGGCCCCTCCGGCGCCGGTAAGAGTATGACCCTGCACGCCATTGCCGGCCTGATCACACCGGACAGTGGTGAGATTGTTCTGGACGGGCAGCCGTTCGTGCGCAAACATCGAGCCGGCCCGTCGGTACACCTGCCGACTCGCAAGCGTCGCGTCGGCTATGTCTTTCAACATTATGCACTGTTTCCACATCTTAGCGCCCTCGAGAATGTCGCCTACCCCTTGTGGCGACAACGTGACGGCCATCAAAAAGCCATGGCATTACTCGACCGGATGCGCCTGACACGTCTAGCGCATCGCTATCCGCATGAGTTGTCGGGTGGCCAGCAGCAACG
>JAPULM010000098.1 GCA_027294925.1 bacterium | reverse complement strand
GGCGCGTGTCGACCAGGCCAGCTTCGCTTGGTCCTCGCCCTAAGCGCCTACCAGTTGCCGACGCCTTGGCGGTGGATGTGAGGCCGAGGTGCGTCCTGAGAGCGTCCCGGTAGTCACGAGGCGTCGGCGCCCATGCGAGTGGGGCGTCTGTGGGGGATAGGCAGGCGATTTGTGGCTCTAGCACAGGGCTCTCACGGTGCGGATTCCGAGTGTAGGTACCTGTTGACAGGGGGAAAATGTGCTTTGAAATGCCTATCCGTAGATCGTAAACGTATAGGTCGTTGACATCAAGCCTGGAAAGGGTAATCCCATCAGGAACTCAATGGTAGGTGTCAGGCTGGCGGCGTAAGTTTTGTCGATGCGGCGATTGCTGGCGGGGTTGCCGGCATGGCAGTGGGTAAGACGATGTTCCTAGTCGGCGGCACCGAGGCGGACTATGCCAAAGCACACCCCATCCTGGATGCCATGTCCGATCCCCATCCTCGACCTGGGGTACTCTGCAAGGTATAGTAGTCCGTCGGTGGACGTAGGCGCCTACCGTGTTTTGTGCTAGAGCGGCTGTATTGTTTGGGTACGTCATTTCTTGACGTACGAGTGCTGGCTCTGGAGTTCTCTACGTTATATTGCCAAAAAACCGGGGGTATGATCGATGATATATACATTCCGGAATTCGTTGACGGCCTGCGCCATACAGGCCAGGTCATTGACGTCAGGAAGCCGGTGGATATACGCCATATCGCGGCGCTGGTGGACAAATCAGATAAAGCGTTGGTGTTCCATAACGTCGAGGGGTATGCCATACCGGTGGTCTCTGGCGTTGCCAACAGCCGTGAGCGCATCGGCTTTGGGTTCGGCTGCGACTATGCAGAAATCTACAAGCGGACGCAACACGGGCTGGCAAACCCGATCGAACCCGTGGAAGTGCATGCCGGGCTGGCCCGTGAGGTTTTACATATGGGCGATGAGGTTGACCTGTTTGAACTTCCGATTCCGCTGTTCTCGGTGCATGACGGCGGTCCTATGATTACTGCCGGTGTCACCATTGCACGTGACGATTTCGGCACGTTTAATGCCGGTATCTACCGATTCCTGGTCAAGGAGCGAAACCTCACCGGCATCGACATTGTCACGCCCAATGATCTGCAACGCATTGCCCAGAAGGCGCTGTTGGAAAACAAGACGGTGCCGATCTCGATCAGTATCGGCACGCCCCTGGCGGTGAACATGGGTACGGCATATCGCGCCCCCATTGGCACCAACGAGCTGATCTTGGCCGGCGGCATCGCGGGCCAAGCAGTACGGCTCACGTCGTGTGAAACCGTCGATGTCCCCTGCATCGCCGATGCCGAAATCGTGCTCGAGGCTGAGATTCTACCCACCGGATGGACAAAGCCGGAAGGCAGATTCGTAGAATTCACTCGGCTGATGGGTGGTCTGCATTGGAACCCGCATGTCCGTGTCAACGCGATCTCCATGCGGCATGACGCCATGTATTACGCGCTCCACATGCCGTGGGAGGTTATCCTGACCGGTGGTCCCAACCGTGAGGCAGCCCTTCGTAATGCGTTCAAGTTAGGCAATCTGGAGCTTGCTGAAGTCAACGTCACCCCGGGTGCCTCGTGTTACTTCCACGCCATTGTTTCTATCCGTAAGCGGCCTGGCGATGCGAAGCATGCGATTATGGCGGCGCTGATGGCGTCAGACCTCAAGCAGGTGGTGGTCGTCGATGACGATGTCGATGTGTTCGATCCGATGGACGTCGAGTGGGCGATCGCGACACGGGTGCAGGCCGACTGTGACATCGTCATTGTGCCTGATTGCCGCAGTAAACCGCTTGATCCCAGCTTGCGTATCACACCCGGTATTACTCCGGTGACGGCGAAGTACGGGGTCGATGCGACCATTCCCGACGATCTCCCGCGCGAGCGTTTCGAGCGCATTACTTATGCGTTTGCCGATTCGGTATCGCTGGAGAATTGCCTCGGCGCGGCGGAAGAACCGTTCGACACCACTGATCGTGAGGTGGACATCGCCGACCTGGCCGGTCGCATCTACCAGCTCATCGCCGCCAGGCCCCTGTATTTTGCCGACATCGCAGATCGGTTCGAGCAGGAAGGGTTCAAGGCCGTCAGCCGCGCAGTTGGTAAGCTGCACCATGACGGCGACTTGTGGCAGGACCCGGAAGGTCGGTTATGTCTGGCCGGTTCAGAATTTGCCGCAATCCCGCCGTCGTAAGTGCAAGCGATAGATACGTACGATGGCCATTGGATTCTTTATATACACGCCGAGGGCGTCTGGCGTGGTTAGCCGTGGAGCACTTGCTGATACCGTCTGAAAACTGAATGCCTTGCGGGGGCGAACTACGGCTAGACAGCGAGGCACACATGGTTTAAAATGCCTATCCGCGGCGTTGGTCGACGAGGTGCAGGAGACCACGCTTGATCCCTACACAGCGGCACTGCAGATTTTGCAAGGGGGAACCACACCATGAGTGTAACGGAGCGTTTGGCACATTTGATTGCAGAAACCACTTACCAGGATCTACCGACCGAGGCGGTGTTGCAGGGCAAGCGGGCATTGCTTGATACCATCGGGGTGACGCTGGCCGGGCATCGTGAAGAAGCGGCCCAAATCATTACCACGTGGGTAGCGGACAGTGGCGCAAAGGCCGTCGCGCGGGTGCTGGGGTCGTCGATTGCGACCTCACCGGCTCTCGCTGCCTTGGCAAATGGGACGCTTGGGCATGCCCTTGACTTCGATGATGTGACCTTTCATTTGCGCGGACACTCAAGTATACCGGTGGCACCGGTCGTCTTAGCCCTGGGGGAAACCACCGGTGCGAGCGGCGCCGAGGTTCTTACGGCGTTTGTGGTAGGCATCGAGGTAGAGGCGAAAATTGGCAAGGCAATGACGGTGGCGCATCTGCGTCAGGGCTGGCATCCCACTGCGGCGATCGGGACGCTAGGGGCGGCCGCAGCGGCCTCGAAGTTGCTGCACCTCGATAGTTCCCAGACCCAAACGGCGTTGGGCATTGCGGCGTCAAAAGCGGCCGGGTTGCGAAAAAACTTTGGCACCATGACCAAACCGCTGCATGCCGGAGAAGCGGCGCGCAGCGGCCTCGAGGCGGCGCAATGGGCGCAACGCGGATTCACCGCAGATCGTCATATCTTCGACGAGCGCTTTAATTATTTTGAAGCCTTTGCCGGCCAGGGCGAGTTCGACCCGGAAGCGGTGGTGCATGAGTTCGGCGCGCCGTATGAGGTGGTCTCGCCCGGCATTGGCGTCAAGCCGGACCCTGCATGCCGACAGATGCATCGTT
>JAPULM010000097.1 GCA_027294925.1 bacterium | reverse complement strand
TACCGGAAATGCGCACAGTCGGCGGCGGCCGTATCATTAATGTCACTAACTTGGGCGGCCGTACACCTGGCGCTTCGTCCATGCCCACCTCTATCTCGCGGGCCACCGGTATGGCTATTACCAAGGGGCTATCACGCGATTTAGCCAAGGATAATATCCTGGTCACCACGGTCTGCATCGGCCTGATTAAGAGCGGTCAGCACGAACGGCGTTATGCGCGCCAAAAAGAAGAAAACCCCAACCTCAGCATGGATGAGTTCTACGCCAACAGTGCGCAAGCCCGCAATGTCCCCATGGGTCGAGTCGGTGAAGCGCATGAAGCAGGCGACGTCATCACCTTCTTAGCCTCGGAGCGAGCCAGCTACTTAACTGGTATCGCCATCAACATTGATGGCGGCAACTCGGCGGTTCTCTAGACCAACACATCACAATAGTCTCGCCAACCTGGTGGGACCGCATTACATCAATGTAAAGAGGTGCTTTATGACACAAGTGGCTGTACTTGATGACTATCAGAACGTCGCCGCCTGTCTCAAAGATGAGCCGCTCCGCGTCCTCAACCCGGAAGTCATGACAACGGCTCGCAGCAGAAAAAGCTAAAGGAGTTGAGCGCCGATGAAGTTTAGTTTGTTTATCTTGCCTTCCTGGCCGGAACAGGAGGCCTATCACCAGAGCCGCATTTTCCAACAAGCGGTGGAACAGATCCAGTACGCCGAAGAATTGGGGTTTGATTCAGTATGGCTCGCCGAGCATCATTTCACCCGTTTTGGCATTTGTCCATTGGCGCTAACCTTTGCCCACTACGTCGCCGCCAAGACGCACACCATCCGCATCGGCACCGGCGTCAGTGTCCTGACCTTCCAAAATCCGGTCTTCTTAGCTGAAGAAGCAGCCATGCTGGACGTGCTGAGCAACGGCCGATTGGATTTTGGCGTCGGACGTGGCCAGGTGGTGTACGAATATGGCAATCTCAAGGTTGACTACGACTCCCGTAGTCAGCGCTTCCAGGAGATTGTCGATATCATCCTAGGTTTGTGGTCAACCCCGGGCTTCACTTACCATGGCGAATTCTATCAGGTCGATGATATGACCATCGCCCCGTCGCCCGTGCAACAACCGCATCCTCCGATCTTTCTAGCGGTCTCCCGCACCCCGGCCAGTTTAGACGTGGCCATTCAGCGCGATCTGCCGATTATGACCGGCGCCAACACCGCTGACGAAGATGTGCTGGCTATTCGGCAGCTCTACAGCGAACGCTGCACGGCTGCCGGTAAGTCACCTCAACTCGCCGACATGCCCTTCTTCCGCCTGGCCTATGTGGCGGAAGACGAAACCCGTGCCAGAGAAGATCCCAGAGAGGCATTAACCTGGGTTAGAGACCTGAATGGATTACGCCGCACCCTGACCGGCGGCAGTGAAATTTACATGGATCTCGAGCATTGGCGCCAAACCCGCACCACCCAGCCGCCAAGCTACGAAGCGCAACTGCAAAGCACCGCCTATTTTGGCACCCCGGATCAAATGGTGGGATGGATTCGCCATCTGCAGCAGACGTATCAGGTGGGATATTTTGGCGTTAATATGGCCTACGGCAATCTAAGTCACGCGAAGGTCATGCGTTCGATGGAATTGTTCGCCCAGGAGGTGATCCCCAGGTTCCGTTAAAGCACACCCTGCGGCCGACGTAGACACCCGATCACATCTTATGGCGTGGTGAATGGGTTCAACACGCGTACGCCGATTGGTCGGAAATCTATTTGATTACGCGTTACAATGGTGAGATCGTATATTAACGCCGTCGCGGCAATCTGCTTATCCAGAGCATTCTCGGGGCGAGGGACTCTCAGGCGCCCCCAAAGCTGAGCAATATCTTGGTCTATATCCAAGATATTGTCCTGATACTCGATAAGTAGCGTGTTGAACCACGCCTCCAACTGTTGCGCTTGGTGATGATCACCTCGATGACGAATCAGCTCAACGCCACGTCGCAGTTCGCCAATCGTGATAACAGAGACAAAAACAGGCACCCGTTTTCGTACCATTCGCGCAAAAAAAGCTTGTACCCCGGGATTGGCTCTGGCGCGTTTTCTGGCTTCACTAATGACGTTTGTATCAATCAAATACATGTGTTTGTTTGCTCGTCTTCTACCCGCTCAAAATCATCGTCTTGCCCCACATCAGGCATGCAAGACAGAACCTCGGCAAAATGTTTCTTGCGCGGCTTAACCAACAACACTTCTTCAAGTATGGCGCGATGTTCGGCTTCAGCGCTCCGTCCATGTTTGAGCGCACGTTGCTTCAGGGCATCGACAACGCATGCTTTTAGATTACGGACGACAAGACTCGCCATTTGGCTCTCCTTAATACATTGCTGACCTACGTTTATGGGGACAGATTGCAAATCTATCCCCACCCATAGTACGTTGCCAATAGTTGCTATCAATGATAGCATAGCATATCGCCCTTGTTCCTGAAAGCGGCACAAGATAGAATACGCATTGTTTTGCTTATCAAGAAGTGGGGCGTCAAATAAATTCTTAGACATTTGCTCCGCGGGATTCTGCTTCCCACGGCTGTAGGGATCACACGAAAGTCCACATACTTATTTGAAAAACAAATAAGTATGTGGACAAAAGTTCTTGGGCTTTTTGCCCTCACCGGGCAAGAGGATTATCATGAACGAGAGGCACAGCAGCGAGCAACTTGAGTTGGCGCGTGTCGGCTTATGCGCCTCCTGCAGACACGTGCAACGCGTCTCAGCCCGGTCAACGTTCTACCTCTGCTCGCGTTCCTTTGTCAATCCGGCGTTTTTAAAATATCCACCGTTGCCAGTCGTCAAGTGTGACGGCTTTGAGAAGGTTGAAACCGTTGCGAATGGGTAAACCCATAACATCGAATAGAGGAAGATAGATTATGTACAACTGGATCGATCACATTGTGGTGCGCGTCAAGGATCTCGACCAGAGCCTTGAGGACTACGAAAGCAAGATGGGTATGACGGTAAGCGAAGGGCCTGAAGCGCAGCCCCACCTGGGTCTGCGGCGGGCAATTCTGCCGTTGGGAGATGCCGGCCGCTTTATCGAGTTGGCCGAACCTCTGGGTGAAAACAGCGCCATTGGCCGGGCGCTAGAGCGCTTTGGAGAGGGTGTTCACCTGGTCGCCATGGCAGTTGATGACATGCAGCAGGCCATCACAGAGCTAAAGCAGAAAGGGACACAACTTATCGAAATGGGCAGCCAGGTGTTCATTCATCCGCGCGAAACACACGGCGTGCTTTATCAACTCATTGAGCGTAAATAAGTCGCCGGTAAGAAAAGACATGGCATGGATTGCCGGGGTTGATGGCTGCCGGGCTGGCTGGGTGGTGGTGCTTGGACAGTATGATTCGACTGACATCAGCATACAGGACATTCAACTTTGTCCACGCTTTGACGATGTGCTCGCCTTGCGGCCCACACCTGGTGTCATTGCAATTGACATTCCCATCGGCTTGCTCGACAACCCCCAACCTGGCGGACGAGACTGCGACCGCCAGGCGCGGCACCTCCTAGGCCGACGCGCCAGTAGCGTGTTTAGTCCGCCCTGCCGGCGTATCCTGGACGCCACCCATTACGATCAAGTACGCAAGCACGGCATAAGTCGTCAAGCATTTGGTATTCTGCCAAAAATTCGTCAAGTGGATCAATTCATAACGCCCGATCTGCAGCAGATGGTCTATGAGGCCCATCCTGAACTCGCCTTTCTGTCGCTTACCGGCAAACCTATACCACTCAACAAGAAAACGGCAGGCGGCCGCGAAGCGCGTCTGCAAGCCCTAAGCAAAACACCTACAGAACCGTTAGGCAACGTCAGACCTGCCTTGAGACGGGGGCTCAAAACCTTTAAACGGTCGCAGGTTGCGCCTGATGACCTGCTTGACGCCTGCGTGCTGGTATGGACTGCATATCGCATCATCAATAACCAGGCCAATCACGTGCCTACCCATAGGCAGATCGATAGGCGCGGATTGCGCATGGAGATCTGGTATTAAGTTTTCCGTATCTTCCCTTTACGAAAGGTGGGCGTAGCGTTACAATGCCTCCTCGCATTGTGAACCTATTGGTGTCATACCCGTAAGCGAAAGCATCGGCTGGTCGTGAATACAGACAGATGATTGCACTAGCAAGAGTGGGTGGGTTGTGGCATACTGCCGACATTCACGATACGTCAGATCATCAATGTAAGCGTACGGCTCAGGGTAAATAGAGGCTTGCGTGTGCTCGTCACGCAAAAATCGTACTGTCTAAGGAAATGCTTATGGTCGACAGAATAAGACGGTCCTGGCTGATCGTTGCGGCAAACGACAGCGAGGGGTTGACGGAGGCCGCACAATCGGGTGCGGACGTCGTTGTGCTCGATCTTCAAGATAGGGTACACGACACGAAGAAGCATGTAGCGCGCGAGCGCATTCGCGACGCCATCCCGCAACTATGCGCACGCGGCGCTGAGGTGTTCGTGCGCTCAGACATTGAACTACTTTACGCCGATCTGCACGCCTCCGTGTGGCGTGGCCTGAGCGGCGTCATGTTGCCGGGCGTCACCAGCATGGCGCAAGTACAAGAGGCCGACAGCCTGCTCGGGGCGTTGCAAGCCGAACGCGGTGTGGTCAAGCCGCCGCCGGTGGGCGACGTGTTGGAAGCCGACGATCCGGTCAGCCCGCAGCAAGCGCTTGAGCTGCACTTATGCTTGGATACTGGACGTAGCAACTGGGACGCGGTTGAACTCATTCAGGCCAGCTCCCGCGTCAAGTCGATCAGTCTAGGACGCGCCGACCTGGTGATGGACCTGCGTGAAGAACCAACCGGCGATCTGCATCTGATGCCTTACCTCATGCAACGTCTGATCATTATCGCTAATGCCACCGGCGTACAGCCTATTGGCGCCTGGTGGCGGGCAACCTCACGTGGCCTTGTCGCCAATCCTGAAGACACGCTGGAGGCGGCCATCAGCGGACGCCAGGCGGGTTTCAAGGGTGGCCTTTGTATGCGCGCCTACCAGGTGGCGGCGCTGAATCGAGGCTTTACCCCAACAGACGATGAAACGGCGAGCGCTGCGTCAATGATCGCGCAGACAGCAGGCAATAACGGCACCATTGACGCATCACGTGCCGCGATTGCCACCAACCTGATCGAATGGGCAACAGCCTGTGCAGCGCGTGAGCAGGGTAGGGCGACGATGATCGCACAGACCGATAATGCCTCGAATTAGTACAACATAACGTTATGCATCTATAGACAGGAACAGATTTCACATGCGATGGGGACAGATTTAAATCTGTCCCCATCTAAACGTCTTTTTGCAGGAGGACAACTATGGCAAAAAGAGTTCGACGTTCTAGCTTGACCATGCCGATCAACACCAAGCGATTTGTAGAGCGGTCGTGGACACGAAACTGCGATTACTTGAACTTCGACTTTGAAGACTCCGTGCCGCAATCACAAAAAGCCTATGCCCGCACCCTGGTGGCGTATGCCATCGAGCAAGGTCTGCAGGGTAGCGCCGAGATCAACTTACGCATCAATTGCTCCTACCCTGAGGCTGATGTGCCTGCCGCCGCCCTACCCGGTATGACACAGATCAATTTCCCCAAGGCGGAAACAGCGCAACAGATACGTAATATGGATCGGCTAATCACCGAGGCGGAGCGCCTGCAGGGCATCCGACCCGGCACCATTCGCATCGGTACCGCCATCGAGACGACGCTTGGCGTCGCCAACTCGTATGAGATTGCCTCGGCCAGTCCACGCATTGATGCATTCGCTGGGGGCACCGGCTACGACATGTCACTCGACATGGGCGTCGAAATGTTCGTCGGCTTTGACCAGTTCGTTTACAATCGCGGCGAAGGCGCACTCGTCGCCAAGGCCCTCGGCTTAGATTACGTGGGTAGCGTCTACATGCCCGACACTACCGGCAATGTTGGTGACACCGAACTCACCCGGCAACGGGCGGAAGCCAATCGCCAAGTAGGACTACGCTCTGGCAGCGGCCTACACCCCAACACAGTAGAGCCACAGAACATTGGTCTAACCTCGACACCTGAAGAGGTCGAAGCGGCACAGCGCAGCCTGCAATGCTTCCAACAACTCGACGAACGCGGCGTAGTCGAGGGCGAACTCGACGGCCATATCATCGACAAATACGAAGCCGCACGCGCCACCGAGCTAATCGAGTGGGCCGAGCTCTGCGCACAAAAGGATGCGAACAAAGCCAAGGCGCAAGCGCAAGCCAGAGCCCTGGAAGCGCAATAAGATACAACGGCTTAATACAATCGTCTTATCGCCTATCTTCACATAAGGGAAAACATATGGAGCCCTTTGTTCGACGCTCTCATCTTGTCGTCTCTGCCCTGGACGAGACGCAATTACAAACCGCCTGGACACATCAGGCGGACGCAGTGGTGCTTGATCTGGCCGATTCCATTTCTACTACCGATAAGCCCCGCGCACGCGACGCAATCAAGGCAGCCATCCCGGTTGTCTCACGCGGCGGCGCCGAGGTATTCGTGCGCATCAACCAGGCACTCACCTACGCCGACATTGAGGCTTCTGCGTGGCCTGGTTTTACAGGCGTCGTGTATAGCGGCGCGGAAACTGCGGCTGACATAGAAGAAATCGACACGATTCTGGCTACATTCGAAAAGCAGCGCGGTATGCCTAGCGGCTCGTCGCATATCATCGTCATGCTGGACTCCGGCAAGGGGGTATGGAACATACGCGAGATCATCAAAGCCAGTGAGCGCGTCTGTTCCGTTGGACTTGACGAAGGCCATCTGTGCCGCAATCTCGGCATTGTACCCAAGGTGGACTTTGATCCGTTCGTCTACGCCAAAGGACGCCTCATTATCGAAAGCAGGGCAGCCAAACGGCAACCGGTCGGCATCAGCCATCCCTACGGTTTGTTCCCACAATTCAATGACGCTGAGGAGATTCATCGCCTGGCGCTGAGAGGCAAGAATTTGGGTTTTGCAGGCATCATGTGCCCGCATCCGGCCTGGGTCGAGCCGTGCAACAGAGCCTTCACACCGACCGATGAGCGGCTGCAGTTTTATCGCGAAACACGCCGCCTGTTCGCCGCCGGCATCGCCAAGGGAACAGCCGCCATTCCCTACCCCAGCACCACCATGATGATCGACGTGCCAGTTGACGAGCGGGCGCGAGTGATCTTGGAGCTGTCGGAACGTTGCGCAGCGCGCGATGCCGACAAAGCAGAGGCACTGCAACGCGCTCAGGCTTAAGATTTTTTTCCTGTTAATTATGCAACATAGCTAG
>JAPULM010000096.1 GCA_027294925.1 bacterium | reverse complement strand
AACCCTGTACCGTGCCTTGGCTGTGTAAAGTTCGCAGCAGTAACCTCGAAACTACATGAAGTTTGCTCCAAAGCGGACATAAAAAATCGGTCTAAAAACTTCCGTTTTGTGCCCTGAACAGACATCGTCAGATGCACTAATATTCATACTTACACAGGTTTTCTCATGTAGTTTCGACCATACATGACAGACCCCGCCATCGGATACCGTCGTTGCTTGTCATATTCTCACGCTCACGGCTCACCATATTGCGCATCCAATTTGCCGAGACGTTATCGGACGTAAACGAAATACTGTCTGTCAGCGTATGTGGAGTACGTCTCAACAGAGCGTAGACATATCTCATCGCTGGCGTAACGGCTGCATCGATATCTTGAAAAGTCGCATTGAAGAAGTGTTCGGATAGCATGCCGTTGTCGTAGGCGGTTTCTTAGTGATGATCGTGCTACGCCGGCTGACGCATTTTTCCTTCGTGATTGATCCCGTAAAAAGTGCTACATTTCGACTCAGTCGCTAATCGATCTATTCATCTGGACTGATTACACGATGAACGATAAGAATAACAAAAACGTCCCTCGCAGAGAGCGCTCCGTATTGCTGTTAACGGTTCTGTTCCGGCCGCGAGCGGTCTTTGAAGATCTCGCGCTTTTTCAACTTGTACATGACCATGAAGGGTCGTGATTTGGCTAAGTCTGTATTCCAAGTTCATGGGCCAAGCATTTATCTGCTCCTCCAGTTCTTGTACTTGTCGATTACTATTTTGGGTTCGCGAACCGGTCAAAAAACGCGCACTACAGTAGCTTTGTTAGGAACTCGCTACATGCGAACTGCAAACGAGAGCACTCTCATACACGTTCTGTTTTTGAGCGAGGAGTTTTCACACAGCCTCGGCCGTTCACGCATGAAAAAAAGAGTTGGATTTGAAGGGGCCACTTTTAAGCCCGCTCAGCCCCGTTTAAGCCTTATCCATCACCCACCATTCAAACAGTGTTCTACGGGCCTTCAGGAGCGTCTCAGGGTGCGAAGCTCAGCGTCGTTGACGCCTAATCATGTACCATACTCAGATCAGAGAACCGGGGCGTTTGCCATGCCTGTGTCGCCAGAAGAGGCTGCCGAAGTCGATAAAGAAGCAGTGGCTAAAGCCATCCGGCAAATTGATCACGTGTTAAAAGGACGTGAGACTGGTGCTGCTTTTGCTATCGGAGGTCTAGGTGAAAGAAGTTACTCTTGGTGGATCGACAACCCGTCTACGTTCGAGGTGATACTTAACGCCTACAAGGAAGTCGGATGGAGGGTTAAAAAGTCTGGCGAATATATCGGTATCCATTCTAAGTAAAAGAAAAACCCCGCCGAAGCGGGTCTCCCGACGCCTGTTTGTTGATCCTGCGCCAGTCCTTTACTATCTTTCCCGAGGAGGGGCATGTGTGCCAAAGATAACCAAATCGGGGCGGACAAAAGGTTCGTATTGGGTTGGCAAAAAGGGAAGTTGTTCTTGCGGTTGCGAGTTTGAAGTCTCGGCGCCAGACGAGGTTTATATCAGAGCATTCTACGGCCCTTCGAATCGACGCCGCCGTTGTACATGTGGAAGTTTTCAAATGCGCATTTTTCGCGGTGTTTCAATCAAGACGAACGGTGAGTTTGTCTGTTCCGCTGCAACCGTCCTACAGGGAAGACGCTATCTAACGCATGAAGCGCCGTATTTGCCGCTCGCTGAATGTACCGACATACAAAATTGTCGATGCGTGTACAAGCACTTCGACGACCGGCGAACCCACGTTAGGCGTGAGCCGGATGACGGGTTGCCGCTCAAGGACCACCCGAACAGCGTTCGCCAAGGGGTGGGGAGACGAGCGACTGACGGTTAGAACAACGCAGGTCGTGGAATCAACGCCGTCTCTCCGGCTGTCACACCACTTAGGGGTATAGTCACCGAAGCTTCCACTGGCAGGTGTCGCCTGGGCGTCTTTTGAGCGTACTCGGCGCTAGCCCATTGCCGTCATCTTCAGATCCACTGGTATTCTGAGAAACGTTCGCCCGCTCAAGTCCTACTACGAATTGATCTTGATCAAACCAACGTCTTTCGCGGTGTGGTATGTGTTAAATCGTCATAACCGTGGCATGAGAAAGGAATATGAACGCTGAAAACGCTGGTGCTACGGCCCGCACCGCGACGCTGACATATGGCATCATCTGCTACGCCATCTTTTTTCTGACTTTCCTTTATGCGATTGGCTTCGTCGGTAATCTGCTGGTGCCGAAAACCATTGACGGCAAGCCGATCATAGGGATGATGCAGGCGCTTATCGTAGACCTTGTATTGCTCGGCGTTTTCGCCATTCAACATTCTGTGATGGCGCGCTCAGGCTTCAAGAAGGTATGGACGCGCATCGTGCCCGAGCAGGCTGAGCGAAGCACTTACACACTTTTTTCGAGTTTAGCGTTGATATTGCTTTTCGCTTATTGGCAGCCGCTGGGCGTTGTGGTCTGGAACGTCACGAACCCCATTGGCGCTGGCATTCTTTGGGCCGGATTTGCGTTCGGTTGGGGGTTGGTGCTGGTCTCGACGTTCCTGATCAACCACTTCGATCTCTTCGGGCTACGCCAGGTATGGTTGTTCTTTCGTAAGCAACCCTATACGCAACTCCGATTCGCAGAGCCGTGGCTCTATCGGGTGATCCGTCATCCGCTCTACATGGGCTGGCTCTTCGCGTTCTGGTGCACGCCGACGATGACGGCGACGCATCTGGTATTTGCGGTGACGACGACCGCGTACATCCTGATCGCGATCCAGCTCGAAGAGCACGACCTAGAACAGGCACATAAGGATTACGCGGCGTACAAACAGCGTGTACCTATGCTGATCCCGCGCCTAATTCGCAAACAGCGACAGGCATTACCGTAGGGATTCACACTGTCAGCCTGCAGCGTTGGCCAATCGGAGTTCAAGGGAGCATTCTAATGGCAACGGCAGCTTACGCGATCCGGAAGATTCTTTGGGGCAATATTGTTTTCTTCTCCGTAACTGCCTTGGTGGGATTAATCGGCACGCCTCTTTATATCTATAACTATGGAGTCACTGGCTCAGAAGTTGCTTTATGCGTGTTTTTTGTTGTTGTCACTCCATTGAGCATCACCGTTGGGTATCACAGGTTGTTTGCCCATGCAGCCTATAAAACAAATGCGGTGATTCGTTTTCTCCTGCTTTTTTTCGGGGCCGCTGCGGTTGAACGATCAGCACTCCAGTGGTCTTCGCAGCATAAAGACCACCACCGCTACGTCGACACTGACCGGGACCCCTACAGTATAAAGAAGGGGTTCTTCTATGCGCATATAGGTTGGATGCTGTTTTGGCATCACGAAACCGACTATGACAACGTCAAGGACCTGGCGAAAGATCCGCTGATCAGGCATCAGCATCGCTACTATTCTCTTTGGGCCATCCTTGCGGGATTCGTCACGCCCCTTTTCCTTGGCGCGTTGACTGGTCATCTGTTAGGTACCTTCCTTATGAGCGTCTGCCTGCGACTCGCCGTGGTTCACCACCTCACGTTCTTTATTAACTCCATATGCCATATGTTTGGCAGATCGACGTACGATATTTACGCAACAGCGAGAGATAATTGGTTTATTGCCTTTCTTACCTTTGGCGAGGGGTACCACAACTTTCACCATCGTTTTGCAGGTGACTATCGCAATGGCGTGCGCTGGTACCAATGGGACCCGAGTAAATGGATTATCGCGTTTCTGGAGAAAACAGGCCTGGCTTGGGATGTGAGGCGGGTTTCGAATTTCCGCATTCTCGAAGCTCAGTTGTCTGGCGAAAACCGGCGTGCCGCCGACTGGCTTGCCCGGGTAGGGCAAACTATGGGATTCATGTCTTTAGATGAAGTCATCAAATCGCAATATGACAATCTCAGGCAGCAGCTACTCAACTGGGAAGAAGCCGCTAATGAATACAGAATGGTATTGCAACGCCAGGTCGTCGATTACTCAGAAGCAGTACGAAAATCGGCGCGGCAGAAGCTGGTAGAGGCGCAAGAGCAATTTAAATACACGCGTCGCACCTGGAACGCGCTGCTGAAGCAATGCCCCGTTGCTGCATGAAGGGTATCTGTTTTCCACTGGCGGTCGCGTGGATCCGGAGTAGTGCACTCACGAACCGCACGACGTTTCCAGGAGGTGCGACTCGACCGCTTTTGGCCGTTTTCGACTGTGGATTGGTCTGTTTGATTACGGACGGTTAGGTAGAAAGTTTGGAAAATGCAAAAACAGACTCGAAATAGATCAAAAGGTAAGGCGACATCGTATCAAGTCGCCAAATTAGCAAGGGTATCTCAGTCCGCGGTTTCCCGTTGCTTCAAGCCGGGTGCTTCGGTATCGAAAAAGATGCGTATTCGCGTTATGAAGGCGGCTGAGAATCTTGGTTATCAACCGAATGCCATTGCCCGTAGTCTAATTAGCAACAGATCCAATATGATCGGTATCGTCATGGCCGATGTAAGAAATCCATTTTATCCGGCAGTTCTGGATATATTTGTGCGTGAACTGCAAGAACGGGGCCAGAAGACTATGTTACTCATGGCTTCGCGAGATCAACAGATCGACGTTGTATTACCCCAACTTTTAGAATATCAGGTCGATGGTGTGGTTATTACTTCTGCAACCCTCTCGTCCGATATGGCTGATCTGTGTGTTGAAATGGGCACACCAGTTGTATTATTTAATCGTTATGTACCGGATACGCAGG
>JAPULM010000095.1 GCA_027294925.1 bacterium | reverse complement strand
GGCAAGGGCGACGAGCGGGTGGCGGCCCATGCGATGCGAAGCGGTGCTGATGACTACCTGGTGAAGGAGGACCTTAATCCTGCAACGGTTGCTGTCGCCCTCGAACATGTCTTAGAACGATTTCGCAATGATCAAAAACGTGCTCAACACGAAGCCGAGTTGGTACGCATGGCACGCTTTGATGAGCTTACCGGCCTATACAACCGACGGTATTTGCTTGATCGATTAACTGAGGAGACGCTACGCGCAAGGCGTTACGGCTCCGACCTGTGCATCTTGATGATGGATGTAGATCACTTTAAACGCATTAACGACACGTACGGACATCTGATGGGTGATAAGGTTTTAGCAAGCATTGCCGAAATTTTAAATTCGACCATCCGTGCCACCGACCTTGCCGGACGTTATGGGGGGGAGGAATTTTGTATCCTTCTGACTGAAACTAACGTTAAGGGCGGCCACAACGTGGCGGAACGACTTCGTAAACGTATCGCAATGCGAAATTTTTCACCGTCTGAAGGCGACATCTTTCACGTCACCTGCAGTATCGGTTTGGCACAGTTTGATCGTCGAATCTCTGATCAGCACGCCTTCTTAGACCTGGCGGATCGCGCCCTTTACAATGCAAAAAACTCCGGCCGTGATCGGGTTGTATTGGCGGCCACTGTAGCCATATAATTAAGTGCCTTTGCGGCCCTTGTCGTGATGTCGCCCCCCAATGAAAATCCCCCATGTCGTTGCGGCTTGACGGTCCTGCCTAACGGATCAAGGTAACAACGTTTTGACTTAGCAAGCACCCTCTAATTGTTGAGTATATTAAAGGATACCGGCTGCGAAGCAACGCGTTTCTTACCACCCCATAATCGCCGCCACCATGGTTTGGAACGATTAATTCTGGCCATAAACTGTTGTACCGGGTAATCCCACTCACGAGTCTCAAGCTCGATGGTCGTCGTGGCAGCTGCTTGAATAATAATGTTAACATGTCCCCCACCCCCCTGCAGGACGGCTCCATAAGGGGTTTGTGAAGTCAATGTTAAACCGACACCGCGAGGGCCGAAATAAAGCAATGCCTGTTCTAAAGCCTCATCTGGTGACAATCGGGTTGTAACTTGATAACGCATCATCAAGACCCCTATCTGTGTTCTGTATTTTGGCAGTCTGAGCCCACATTTTGAACGTCAACTCGCCTATCGTGAGAGCCCTTCCGGAGCAGACTCAAACCTAATCATCGGCTTTTCCTTAAGGTAGCTGATAAACAGCGGTTCGCTAAAACTCATCATAACACATACCATAACATTCACAGAAGTTATCTTTTTTAATCCGGCGAGGATAAGTGAAGCCGCTGCTGGCGATGAGATTCATCCTTGACAGCACATGGTACAAACGGTATAGGTTTGGACAAAATAGATGACGCCTCTTGGTTGACGTGTACGCGTGAGGAGAGAGAAGATATGAAAAACGGCTATCGGTTCGTAGATTGTGACATGCACATTATGGAGCCCCACGATTTGTTTGATCGTTATATGGATGCGGAATTCAAATCGCGGATTACCACGCCACCTAAACGGACACCCGGTTATGTTCGCCCAAAATGGATGATCGATGGTGTACCAATCAGTAATAACGAATGGGTGACGCAATACGACCGCAGCTTTGAATCGACCACTCGCTCTCGCTCAGAACAGATACTCACATTTGCTATCGATCGTAATTATGACCAAGAAGCCCAGCTCATTGGAATGGAAATGGAAGGCGTCGACATTGCTGTGTTGTTTCCCACCCTTGGACTCTCCATCCTGGCTCAAGATGGGATGGAGCCTCAACTGTCGAATGCCATCTCACGCGCATATAACGATTGGTTAGCTGAATTCTGTTCATCTAGCCCTGAGCAGCTCAAGATGGCCGCCATGCTGCCAATCCATGATGTCAATTTGGCCTGTCAAGAAATGCTGCGTTGTTACGAAAATTATGGCGCCGTGGGTGCGTTTCTACGCCCCAATTATGTTAATGGTCACTATTGGCACTCTACCCATTGGAACCCTCTCTACAGCCTGCTACAAGAGCTGAACGTACCATTGTGTTTCCACGAAGGGGTGGGCTCCTATTTTTCAACTATTGAACCCCGATTTGGCCCCAATCGTTTTATGCGCCATGTGGCCAGCCACAGCACGGAAATGCAATTGGCAGCTATCGCGATGATCTTAGGCGGCATTTTCGAATCCTATCCCGACCTCCGCGTCGCCTTTTTAGAAGCACAGAGTTGGTGGGTGCCAGGACTGCTCGGACGTATGGAGTGGGATCTGCGCCAACACAAAGATTCTGATGCATCTTTTCTGAACAAGAGTGTGTTTGAATACTGGAGACAGAATTGTTTTTCCGCTATCGAGAGTGGAGAGCGGGAAGTCGGCTCAGTCGTCGAATTACTTGGCACGCCGGACAATATCTGTATTTCAACCGACTACCCCCACTTTGATTCAAGCTTCCCGGAGGTTTCCAACCGGGTACTCAATAATCCTAGCATTACACCTGAAATTGGTGGACGAATCCTGTCTGGCGGTGCACGTCTGTATGGCTTTAGCGAAGAAGATTACCATAAAGCCGATGCAGCGGCCGCCAAACGCAAACCGCAACACGAAGCTGCCTCTGAAACCGCTCCGGTAGCAGATTAACCCACCGGGTGCCTGCTCTGTTCAAGTGAAAGCCACAGATTATATACCCCACCGACCGGTGACCTCGAACCAATGGGGTGCTGTGAGACTTCCAACAGCAGCACTGCAAAGTGGCATGTTAGATTTGCTCCGTCACAAGTTCTGGCCAAATTTATTCGGGCCTGTTGGATTCGAGTCGAAATTGCAGCAGTAACGTCCGTTGCAAAGGGCTAAAGTTATCATCTGAAATCAGGTAAATTAATGTCCCGAAGCGCTTGCTATCCTCTACCGCCATGCCTTCAAAGTTATCGACCGTCAAAGGGTTTTGAAGGTGGAGAATTTCACGGCCC
>JAPULM010000094.1 GCA_027294925.1 bacterium | reverse complement strand
GGTGCGGCGAGCTTGATGCTCAACCTCATCTCGTGCAGGTGCCAGTAGCTGTTTGCTATGGCCGCCACGCCACAGATAATTGGCGCTAGCAGAGATATGCTCAGCCAATGAACGCCGAATCGTGATCTGTTGTTGTACAATAGGACCGAAGCGCTGTCCCCTATACCATAGCCAGGCGATTAGCCAGAGCGCACATGCGATGACGAGTTCCGGGGTGTGTTGCCAAATCAGCATAAACAGCGATGGCATGTTGGTGCCGTATAAAAGTCGAACACCGTCCTCATGCCGGGTGAGCGTGCGCAAAAAAAACGCGTGGTCAAATTTGTCGATATGATCAGACCGCCATAGCACAGCATCCGATAGGACACTTAGCAAACCCTGTCCAACGTCCAGTTGCATAAAATGGATGCCCTGCTCATCACCAGCCCAATATACCAGCTTATAACCTGTAAAGGCGTTCTCATCCTTCCTTTCAAAGTAGGGATGGTAGAGCTGGCGAGACGGTAAAAAGTGCAGTTTCAACGGTCTGTCTATACCCTCGAACTGTAGTGAACTGAGCTCATTGCCCGGTACTGCTGCTTCTTCACCTTGTTCCGTAGCGGAGCCTGTTTTTGTGATCTGTTCGACCAGTTTCCTATTGTACTCACGCAACTGCTCGCTGAGTTTTTTGCTTCCCTTTTTCCTCTCCTCACCTGCAGATGCCGTATCTGCATTGCTGCCTCGTTTTGGCTGCACCTCGACACGGTACTCGGTGGTAAGATTTTCAATCGAAAAAAATTCCAGTAGTTGATCGCTAGTGTCACTGTCAGGGGGTTGTGCCGCAACAATCAGATGGCCGCCACCTTTTACCCACTCGATCAGCCGATCAACCCGCCTGGCGGATAGGACGTTGCTGCTATTGCTAACAAAGATGGCGCCGTTTTCCGGCAATGGTTGAAGCTTTTCAAAGCTGTCGTAACTTCGCGCATCAATATCAAGACGCTGTAAAAAATACACCGCTGCTAGATAAGGGTTACGCAGCGCTGCCTTATCCCAACCTAAGTCCTCTGTTTTCTCATACGGTTCAAAGAAAGCATAAAAACCATAAACACACCCAGCCATCATTAGGCTCAGTAACACGGCAGAGATTTTATGATTCATGGGGAAATATCTCCCACCATTGCTGGCACATCACATCTACCTGTGCGGACTCAGGTAAGCGGTGAGCATAGGCCACCTGCTGCCAAAAATAAGTTAGTTGTTGGGTATAGGCACTGAGTTTTGGGTCACCCCGCAGACTGACGATAGAGGCGCATTCACCTTCCGTGTGTTCATCACTAAAGACAAAATCATATTGATGCATGAGGCTAGAGAGCGTGGCACGATACAATAGACTTAGAGCTGGGCGGTATTGTTCAGCCTGCCATAGCGCTCGAACCTGATCGGGTACATCTTTAGGTAAGCTCGCCTGAGTGACATCGAGGCCAAATAAAACGTCGGGTGTGTGCGGCTGACGGGCGACTTTTTTCTCAGCTCTGATAAAGCGCTGTAAGCTATCACGGTAACGGTAGAAGAAATAACTAAACAACAAGACAACAACGACCCATAGTAGAACTTCGAGGCCTTTTGCCAGGTGCTTAAACAGACCGCGAATGGCGCCCATGATCGATGCGTGTCGTTCAAAAAACTCGATGATGGCGATAACCCATTCGGGCAGCGGCTGAATTCCCGGCGTCTCGGCTTGCCGCCCCTTAAGCCGCCACTTGTTAAAGCGGATACGTTGATGGAAATCATCGCCGGCCAAGATGTCATTAATCAAATCCTTTGATTGTTGCCGAGGGTCGACGTGGTCGGTGCTTTTGGTCGTGCTGAGGTTCGCCGTATGGTGAATTGTCGCACCGGCTTGTTCGGCATAACTGGGTTGGAGGGTCAGACCCGATATGCTCAAAGCAAGTACGAAGCACAAAAGCAAAGGCGTTTTACCACCCGTGCACGGCTGACTGGCGGCGAGGTGACGGAACTTGATTTCGATATCCCAGGCCTCAAGATCAATACGACGGCTGATATATAGAGCAAAACCGGCCACGGTGTAAAACGGCGCAATTAATGCCATGGCGCTATAGGATAGCAGGCTCCACGCCTGCTCTATTAAGCCTTCCGGCGTCAATATGAGGCCCCAGGCGTCGCTGCGGGCTTGTTCCGGCAGCATGATGAACACCATACTGATCACCCCAATGGTAAACAGGGCTTCAAGGTGCGTACAGATAATCGTTAACCACCTGGAAGCATTTGAATTGCGGGGATGTAAAATGGTCAGGCGGGATTGACGTTGCTTACCCTGTAAATTTTCCAAGACCGTGACGGGCATCTCAAAAGCGCGGTTAAGACTTAAACGCCGCCAACATAACCAGGCGAGCCAGTCTGTTTTGTACAGACTAAATAGGGCCTTTAAGGTTTCGCGGACACCAATTTCTTCCCCAAACAAGGCGCGGCTGGCGATGTAAAGGGGTGCCCTATCCCAAAAGGGCTTGCACCACCATACGACAAAAGGCGCCACCCATGCGTGTTGATAAAAAACAACACTGAGCAAGAGAAACAGGGTAAAACTGGGGATTAACCAGCTTAAAAAAAGAGGTTTCCACCACTGTCTGGCCAATACAAAACCCAGATCAATGGCTTCCCATGGACGACGCACCCTGGCTTCGACGCTAATCCGGCTGAGATCCATACGCTCTGCCTGCAAAAAAACAATAACCCATCACAAACAACCAGCATACCGCCCCCACGCTGTATTTAACCAGATTAGGAATGGTGCTACTGGAGGACCAAAAGGCCTCCAAAAACGCGGCAATAACCAGCATCAGCATCGCACCGTAGACGATTTGCACCGCCTCTCTGGCGGCGTTACGAAGCGCATCGACACGACGATACGCCCCCGGCGCAAGCAAAGCAAAACCGAGTTTCAAGCCCGCCGCCCCACTAAATACAATAGCGGTTAATTCGAATGCCCCATGCCCAATGACAAAAGGGTAAAAGGTGTTGGCAAAACCCACTTGTGTTAAGTGCCCTGCGATACCACCAATGAACAAACCGTTATAAAGTAGAATGAAGATGGCTCCGATACCAAACAAAATGCCGCTAGCAAAGGTTCGAAAACCAATGCCGATATTATTTTTGATGTAGTAACCAAACATCATTAAATCCGTATCAGACTGGCGTACTCGGCCGATAATTTTGGCGCTGGGATCGTACATTTCTTCAACATGACGTACCTCGGCGGGTGACATTAAACTGAATATCAGTTCCTCATTCACATAACTACCCAGGCCCATTATCAGTAGCGGTAACACGAACAGTATTGCCGCCCCCCACACATAAGTTGCATTCGTACGTAGGGCAGTGGGAAAACCCCAGACGACAAAACGCAAGAACTGATAGCGATATCGAACGTTATGTTGATAAAAGTGATGATGGGATAGCAGCACCAGATGATTGAGGCGATTGACCAGCTGCGGACTATAACGTCGCTGTTTAGCAAGGGCCAGCTGATGACACAGGTGACGGTAACGCTGGGGAAAATCCTGTCCCAGGTTTGCTTTGGCGTCTGCTAAGGCAGTTTCAAGGCGTTGCCAATCCTGCTGATAGCGGTGTTCAAAATGCTGCTGCTTCACCGTCTACTCCCTAATAACCAGCAACCGATGCCTTGTAAATGTTGCACAGCGTGTTCACTGTCGCTATGAATCAAGTCTTTAACGATATCCGCCAATTCTTGTTGACGGCTGTGGGTGAGTTGCTGATGACGTTGGGTAAAACCAATCACGGCAATTTGACCGTCCAAAGGGAGTTCGACAGGTGGGGTGCGAGGCGGGATATCGGGGAGTGACAGGTTGTCTTTTTTCTGCTCTTGGTGGATCACCAAGGTGCCAGCCGCCAAATCCCCCAGGCGTTGAAAATGCCTGCTGAACATCATGCAAATAAGCCCACCTACGTATGCAAACGGAAAAAAATCAGCCGCCCGTAATAAATTGCGAATAACCGACGTACTCCAATTAGTGGGCGTCAGGTCATCATTCACAACGGTCAATTGCATGGCCTTTTTACCCGGCGTCTGGCCCTTGGCATAGACTTCAAACAACACGGGATAAAACCATTCCAATAGGAAGGACAGCAATAACAACAACCCTATACCGGCGTTACCGGCAAAATATAACATCAGCGAGAGCACAAAGAGCACAACCCCGCGTATGGTAATATCGATAAGATAGGCGAGAATACGAGGGGCTGGCCCTGCTAACTGTGCATGTAAGTCAATACCTTCAGGTGTCTCTACCTGATACCGAGTATCCAGCAACATCTGCTGCATTTAGTCTGCGATGGTGGCTGCTTCGCAGCCAAACATGTTGCGGTACAAAACACCAAAGACAATGACGGTAAATGGCAGTGTCCAGATCAGGCCGATGCCTAACGCAAAGCCGCCCATCATGTTGATGAGCGTAACCATCAGACCCAATCCAAAGACGGAAAACCAGCGTTTGCTTATGGCTTGTCGTGATGTCTCCAGAGCTTGCCAGGGACTAAAGCCTTTGTCCACCACCAACGGAATTGCCATGTAATAGGCAACGGAGAGATAAATGCCGGGGATGACGAGTAAAACAAAACCAATCGCAATCATCACATACATCAGCGTTAAGGTGATGGCCAATGTCACTGTTTTATCATAATGACGCATGATAGAGCTGGCGGAAATCGACGCCTGCATGGAACGGCGAAGGCCCATGATGAAAAGCCCCGCCATCATCGGGATGGTGGCAAAAGTAAGGATCGTCGTTTGCAGGAAGCTGTATGCCATGAAGCTACCGGCGTTACGCCCATCGGGTTCAGGGATGCCGGAGAGGCCTAAGGCAGATAAGATGAATTGCACGGTAAAGGTAACCGCCAGGTACACCAACAAATACAAACCAAACGCCATTAACATGGTCCATTTGGCACCCTTGGTTTTCTCCCAGGCTTCGCTGATGACCTCCCCAATAACGAAGTGATAGTCGCCAACAACAGCACGCTCAGGCGAGCCATATTCACCTGTAGATGGTGACGGGATGAGTTCTGCCTCGGGGGCTAAATAGATATTGTCCATCTTTAATTCCTGTATCGTTAATACATCCGTTAACCTATTCCGATTCTGAGGTCTTTGTCGGCTAACGGGCATATTTTCTCAACTCGAGCAGGAAAACAAACGGCTCTTGCGGTCAGCAGGGGAACAAAATCATCTTACCCACGGGGCTTGCGCTGAAGTCAGAGGGCAGGTTGGAAGTACAGAGAGTTGAGATACTACCTTCACGGCGCTGGTCCCCGACGGATGTACATGCACCGCAAGCTGACCAACAACAGATATCGTGATACAATCCCTATAAAGCATGTGGATGGCATGCCGGTTAAAATACCCCCACCCTTAGGAAAAGCTAGATGGCAAAAAAAACCAAACCACGCAAACAATCGCGCGCTAAACGCCAGCAAGCCCAACAAGCCCAACAAGCTCAACAGCGCCAGCGTCGTCAGCGCCTCATTCTCGGTGGCGCTGTGCTCGTCTTGGTCATCGCCATCGGTATCTTTATGCGCTACCGCCAAATGAGCCGCTTGCCGTTACAACTGCAAGGGGCGATCGACAATCACTATACGCATGGCGTGGCTGGCGCAGCGGTCGTCATCAAAGAGTTTAGTGACTTCACTTGACCCCACTGCAAGGCGCTCCAGGAACCATTGGCGCGCGCGCTCGAACGTTTTGAGGGTAAGGTACAACTGGTGCTGTACCATTTCGTGCTGAATGATATCAGTCAGACCGCAACGGAAGCTGCCCTTTGTGCTGGGGAACAGGGCCAGTTCTGGCCCTTCCATGATATGCTCTATGCTCGTCAATTACAGTGGTACCGTTTATCCAATCCCTTGCCGCGTCTGTTAGAATTCGCAACGTCTATCGAGATTAACCCAGAGACCCTCGAGCAATGTGTCAAAAATGGTCGCATGCGAGGGCTGATTGCCGCAGACCAAAAATATGGCCGTAGTCTACAGGTCCGTAGCACCCCGACTGTGTTTATCAACAACAAGCGCATCCTGGGCGCTCAATCGGCAGGCGATTATATCCGGGCGATCAGCCAGGAGCTGGCCGATGCCCAGTCTCAGTAGCCAACATACGCCCCAACTCATCCGCTTCTGGGGACGTCTGGGGGCGCTATCCTGGGTGGTTGTCGGCGCTCGTTGTCTAGTTGGCGCTGTGTTTGTGCTTGCCGGCTTTAGTAAACTGCTCCTACCACATGCTGAGGTCTTGGCCCTGATGCAGCAGTATACGGTTCTACCTCAGGCCCTTTTACCCTGGCTCGCCACCGTGTTACCATGGATCGAAGTGGCAAGCGGTACGGCGCTCGCCATTGGCTGGTATACGACGCTGGCCGCACTGGTGGTGGGATTGCAGTTGGTAGGATTTAGCCTGCTGATGGTTGTGGTTCTGGCAGCCGGTATCTCGATCGAGGATTGTGGATGCTTTGGCCAATTCGGGCTGAGCGAAACGCCACTGCAAGTCTTGCTCCGAGATCTGGTCATGCTGGCCCTGTTAGGGCCGGTGCTAACGCGACAGTCCAACGTCATGTCGTTTGATCGCTAAACCCCAAGCCGGGCTGGGACCAGAGTGAAGCGTCATCAAGAAGGCAACCTGAATAGAATATAAGGCGCAGGCGGTAGGCGCAAAAAATAACAGCGACGGGTATTGACACGTGAGATGAGGCAACGTATACTGCGGTCATTGTTTAGACCATTAATCATTGGATAACAAGCTGTGATGCGATATACCACTTACGCAAACTGGTGCTTTTATTTTTATGCCTTCGACCCCGGGGGTCTGTAAGGAAGCGCTACGCGTATGCGGCTTCGACTTCAGCCCCCGATGGCAACATCGGGGGCTTTTTTTATGCCCAATGGCAGGAGGAATTAACCCATGCCGACGGAGGACCTTAACGTGAGCACCATCGTCCCCTTGCTTTCGCCCGCTACCTTGCGGCAACAACGGCCCTGCACCGAAACCGCACGCCGTACGGTGGTCGAAGGCCGTGAGGCGGTTAAACGGATCCTGCGACAGGTCGATGATCGCTTATTGGTCATCGTCGGCCCATGCTCCATTCACGATCCCAAGGCGGCGCTGGAATATGCCGCACGCCTTAATGGGTTGCGTCAGGAGCTACAAGACCATCTCTGCATCATCATGCGGGTTTACTTTGAAAAGCCACGCACCACGGTAGGCTGGAAAGGATTCATCTATGATCCCTACCTGGACGGCTCCGATGATTTACCAGCCGGTTTAAGACAGGCCAGACAACTCCTCCTCGCCATTAATAGCATGGGCATGCCAACCGGAACCGAAATGCTCGACCCGATCAAGCCACCGTACCATGCCGACCTGATCAGCTGGGCGGCAATCGGCGCCCGCACAACAGAATCGCAAACCCACCGTGAAATGGCCAGCGGTTTATCAATGCCAGTCGGCTTTAAAAATAGTACCGAGGGGGTTTTACAGGTGGCCATCGACGCCATGCAAGCGGCACGCAGCCCGCACACCTTTTTGGGTATTAATAACGACGGGCATGCTGCTGTGGTGCGCACACGCGGCAACCATTGCGGACACGTGGTCTTACGCGGCGGTCATCGACGCCCCAATTACGACTCGGATAGCATCGATGCCGCCTGCGACCAACTGCGCCAAGCCGGCATGCAGCCGATCGTCATGGTCGATTGTAGCCACGCCAATTCCAACAAACAACACGAGCAACAAGAAGAAGTGTGGGATACGGTCATCCAGCAGCGCATGGCAGGCAATACGGCCATCATAGGCTTGATGCTGGAAAGCAATCTATACGCCGGCAACCAAAAGATCCCGCAACAGCTAGAGCAGTTGCGCTACGGTGTCTCGGTTACCGATGCCTGTGTGGACTGGGAGACGACAGAACGCATGCTACGGCAAACCTGTGCGGAATTTGTGGCATAAATGTTCGGTTGACGTCTACCCACTCAACCGAGCATGGTCTCCGCCACCCACTTTGCATGACACGCCAACCGTTCGTCCTGATCGACAAAGCCCATAAGTTGAACACCAAGCGGTAAACCATCCACACAAAGCAACGGTAGGGTGAAGGATGGGGCGCTGGTCAGCGTCCAGAAAATTTGGAAACTGCGATTACCGGTCGATTGTAGACCAAGCGGCGCCGGCCCAGCGGCCGTGAAGGTGATGAAACCGTCTGCGACGTCAGCAAGGGTTGCTACCTGATGACGTATCTTAGCACGCTTTTCAAGCGCCGCATGGAAATCCGCCATACAGATGTCAAACGATTTTTCAAGGTTGTCACGTAAATAGGGACTGAGCTTTGAGGCATAGCGTTTGTAGTAGTCGAAGTATGGCCAGCGCCGTTCATAGGCCGTTATGATGCGCGCTACAGCTTCCACGCCCTGCAGCAACTGTTCCAACTTGGCAATTTCATCGCCGTCTTTCCGATCGACAATATCAACACCCCTTTGCTTGAGATGTTGGATCAAGCGTTCGAAGGCATCGAGCGATGTCGCATCCACTTCCTGCCAGCCTTCGGTATAGAGGCGAATCAAACGCGCCGGTCGCGCCGCACCGGACAATGCGGCTGGCCCCCTGATCCCGGGATGAGGCGCACTGCCGCCAACCTGTTGGGCAATTTGATAGGCGACTCGCCAGCAATCCTCCACGCTACCGGCAATGGTGCCAAGGGTATCATGGGAGTTTGAGATTGGGTGAATACCACCCATATTGAGAGCTGCATGCGTTGGCTTAAACCCATAAGCGCCGCAATAGGCGGCGGGCCGCACGACAGAACCACCGGTCTGGGTGCCGAGTCCTGCCGGTAGCATACCGGAGCCAACCGCTGCAGCCGTTCCGCTGGAAGAGCCACCGGGTGTTCGGTTGGGGTCGAAAGGGTTGCGGGTAGGGCCTGAGGCGCCAGCAGCAAACTCGGTGGTGACGGTCTTGCCAACGATGACAGCGCCGCTTTCCCGCAGCGCGTACACGGAGGCCGCGTCACGCTCCGATTGCCATCCTGCGTAAATGGCGCTGTTCATCTGGGTCGGCATATCGGCGGTCTCAATGATGTCCTTAATCGCCACGGGGCAGCCATCAATAAGCGATAGTGGTTTGCCCTGCTTATAGCGTTCGGTCGCTTCGTCTGCGGCCTGCCGCGCCCCTCTATCATTGCGATGCACGAACGCCAGGATCGCCGCTTCGCGCTCAGCAATGGTTGCCAAACAGCGCTCCAGGTAGGCACGCGGCGTGTCACTGCCATCCGAGAATGAAGCAAGCGCAGCGCTGAAGCGCAATAACGGCGGCGATTTCGGATCGTATACGAGTTTTTTAGACAGTGTGCCCATGCTTCTTGCCCCTTAGCCTTTTTTCAAATCGTTTACAGAGAACAGCCAGGCACTATAAACCACAATATACCGCACGTCGACCGGAAGAAAAACAACAATCCCTTAAGGTCTATACGGCTGCCATACGTGTAGCGGATACTAAGCAAAAGGCCCTTCTCAAAGACGCCATTACGCATCATAAGATCAAAACACGACGAACGTAAGCAAGCGTTCTTCTCATGTGCATACTCATGCCGCGGCAAGCGGCAAGCGCAGGAAAGGACCGGGTCGATCTGGAAACAGATAGTGGACTGGGGGTAGCGACCCAACAACAAAACACGAAAGGCCTCAGCATGCGCAAAAAGTCACGAGAGCAAAAACGGTAGGCCAAAACCAGAGCCAAAGCATAAAGGCGATAACATCGTCAAACTAAACGATCGTCACCATCACCCATGCCGTTCCTGGACATGATCCCGTTTGGTGACCCGCCTAGCGTCCCACAAGGGTTTCGTCCGATTCCGATGACCCAGGCGATGATGGAATTTGCCGCGCCGATCATGGCGTACGTCGAGAATGGCACGGTCCAGGACCCCAATGACGCCTTGCAGGTCGGCATGCAGCTGTACAATGCCACGTTGCTGAAAGCCCCCGTGGCCGTAAAGAAATCCCGTCCGAAGATCGTCGACCTTATCCCGACGACCCTACAGCTGAACCGGCAGGAAGCAGACGCAGAAGGCTCCTTGCACCACATATGAGGGTGTTCGGTCAAGTGGACAACTCAAGTTCAAGGTGCGAGTACGCCAACGATTCTTTGGGAATTAGGATTCCAGGTGGCTTGCCGCAAATTTTCCGGCGTTCATGCCGTGTACGGCATGACGGCGATTGCTCCTGGAGCCCCTTCCGAGGCTGTAAGTGGATACGTGCTGCCGCATAGAGCACTTATGAGATATGCGTCGCATCGTTAAAGAGCCGTACGACGACGTGCTCTTCCCACATCACAATGTGGCTAATCGAGCCATTATCAGCCCCATTGAAGGCAAAGGGCTGTGCACCCGTGGCATGAGCAAGGATTTGTCCAATGACCCCGCCATGAACGACCGCCACGATGAGCTGGTCCGGGTGCGTATCTCGCATGCGATGCAAGCCGCGCAAAAGGCGCTGGCGAAACTTGTCAAGAGGTTCGGCTCCGGGGATTACGTCCCAGCGCTGCTCCTGCTGCATCTTGACATAGATGGGATCATTGTCATGCGCTTTGATTCTGAGCATGCCGCCTTCCCACTCACCCAGATACACTTCCCGCAGATCGGGTTCTACGATGGGTTCAAGACCGAGATGGGCACACAGGGGCGCGGCGGTTTCGGCAGTGCGCCGCAAATTCGTTACGTACACTGCGTCGATCGGTTGATGACGTAGGCGCATGCCGACCTTGATGGCTTGATCCCTCCCGTTCTCATGCAACTCCGGGTCACCGTGACCATCCACGAGAGGAAAGGGATCGTTCGGCGTAGCTGCCCGAGACTCCCCGTGACGGACCAAGAGGATTTCTGTGGCACCAGGCGGCCTGATGAATCGCGCTTGCCGATATTCCTGCATGCATGCTCCTTTGCAACATTACGGACCTTGGTACTATATTACCCATCTGTTCGAAAAACTCAAGCTGGGCATTTTTTGTCTAACCCCTCGAAGTGAGTGGTTAGCGTATAGCTTGGTCTTGGTTATCGGCGGTCATCTCCATATAACTGCTTGCTACTAGGCCCTGTTTTCCTGGCGCTGGATGAGAACTGTTTTATCAATCTGGAAAACCGTCTCATCATGCTGATTGAACACATGATCACGAAATACAACAATACCGCGATCCGGATGCGACGTTTCTCTTTTCGATATGACTTCCACCTCAGTGCGAATCGTATCGCCTGGACGCACCGCAGCCAGAAACCGCCCACGATCGACCCCGAGCAGGCCAATCACCGTGGTGCGAAACAGACTCTCCGTCATTCCAGTCGAGATCGACATGGTTAGCGCACTGGGTACAATGCGTCCCCCATACGGCGTGCGCTTGGCATACTCCTCATCAATAAATAGCGGCACATGATACCCGACAAAGGCACAAAATAGTGATAGATCACCCTCGGTAATGGTACGCGAATACGTTGGGTAGCGCGCCCCGACCTCAAATTCTTCGAAATACCGACTCATCTTGTACACGCTCCTCCCTAAATCTGCCGTGACCCCACGTATTCCGTGTGCTGCATCATATCTTTCCTCTCTCTCCCATTGAAAGCGTGACGGCCTGTATATGGCGCTAAGTCAAATAAAATATATCCGATGGACGTCGAGCGACGCAACGCCTCTTGCAGCTCTAGCTTGCTGTTGGAAATCTAGACGGTCTGTTTGAGTAGGGTCGGGCTGTGCCCCACCGTGACCATGAGGTGCGGCAGGGCCGCACCCTAGGTTTAGACGGATTTCCCAATTCATTTTCTGAACATCTATATATCACTGTCTGAAGGCGGACGGACGCGAACGGTGTGCTTGATATGGTAAGGCATTGAAGTTAGGCACGGGAAGCGGCTATACTGCGGTCGTTGCCCCGACCGACTCTGAGAGGTTGTTTGAAAAGTCTCTCTATGGCCGAAGATCGGTGGTGTGATTTATTTGTGCCCTCTTTTGTGTGGTGTTTTACGAAGTCAACCTAATTGGAGCACAGAACCTGTGCAGGCTTTTAACGATCTGTTCAATACAGCGAAACCGCTCATTGCCTGTATACACCTGCTGCCTCTACCGGGCGCACCACGCTATAGCGGCAGTATGCAGCAGGTGTATGAAACAGCCCTGGTAGAAGCCGACATCTTTAGCCGTTACCCAATCGATGGGTTGATCATTGAAAATTTTCGAGATGTACCATTTTACCCCAACCAGTTGCCGGCCGAAACCATCGCCGCCATGGCTACCGTGACGCGCGAAGTTGTCAAAGCGGTGTGCATGCCAGTTGGCGTCAACGCCTTGCGCCATGACGCCGCCGCCGCCATGGCCATTGCAACGGCGGCGCAAGCACGCTTCATTCGGGTCAATGTCCACATGCATACGGTGGTATCCGATCAAGGCATTTTACAGGGCATGAGCCACGCCACGCTGCGGTTGCGCACCGCGCTGCGCGCCAATATACTGATCATGGCCGATGTCGGGGTAAAACATGCAACGCCCCTTGGCGCCCGTGCCCTGGCTATTGAAAGCCACGATGTGACCGAACGCGGCATGGCGGATGCCATCATTGTGTCCGGCGATTTTACCGGTTCACCGACCCAGCCAGCCGATGTGGAGATGGTCCGACAGCACACCGCCTTGCCCATTCTCGTCGGCAGCGGCGTCACCCCCGACAATCTATCGCACATCTACGCCAAAACAGATGGCATGATCGTTGGCAGTTTTTTCAAACAAGACGGCCAGGCCGACAATTTGGTCGAGGAACACCGCGTCAAAACCTTCACCGACGCCGTGCAGTCCCTACGCAACCAACACGACACCGATTTGAGGGCTGAAGCCTGAGTCAAAAGAGTTAAAGCAAAAATTTAACCACGCGGTATGAAACAGGAATAGGCGACCATGAAGGGATACCTATTGATTTGGGCAACGCTTCTCCTGCTCGCTTACCCGGTGCATGGGTTCGAAGCATATAACCGGATGGTAAAATACGACCGGTATTTCTCAAAATATTCAAAACGATTCTTTGGACCGCTATTAGACTGGCGGCATTTTAAGGCCCAGGCAATCGCCGAATCGCGGCTCGAGGCCAACGCCACCTCCCGCGTCGGCGCGGTTGGCTTGATGCAAATCATGCCCAAGACGTACCAGGAAATCAGACGGCAAAATGCCGCCATCCGAGGCCCGCGTGAACACCCGCGTTGGAACATTGCCGCCGGCATTTATTACGACCGCAAGATGTGGAAGCTGTGGCAGGCCAAGCGACCCTTTCAAGACCGCTTGAATTTTATGTTTGGTTCATTTAACGCCGGTAAAGGAAACATTCTGAAGGCCCAGCAACATGCCAAGCGTCGCGGCCTTAACGAAAATCTTTGGGCATCAATCGAACAAGCCTTGCCTGCCATCACCGGCAAACGCAGCCATGAAACGATTACCTACGTCAACAAAATTCAAACCATCAAGAAGGTGCTGCGCTAAATGGAGCTGTCCATCCTGTTATTAAATCTATTCTATGCCATTGTCGGCGCCGTGATCACCATTTTCTTCATGGCCCTGGGCTACAAACTCTTTGATAAGATGACGCCATTCGATACCTCAACTCAACTCGCCAATCAAAATGTCGCCGTCGGCATCGTTATTGGTTCAATCTTTATCGGGCTGGGTATCGCCATCGGTCTGGTCATCGGTATGGGGTTGAATTAAATACCTGGACAAGCGTTCTTGTACATTTTCCCACCCCAGGGAGAGGGGGTTTTGGCAAAACTGCATGGCTCTGCTCGCCTTACCGTTTTGCCTTGGGCACGCGTCCCAACTGGTAAAATTCATCGTTGGGCCGCATGTTGGTTAAGTGAGCCATGCGATTCGACAAGGAAAAGAATGCCGTAATGGCGCCGATATCCCAAATATCCTCGTCCGCAAAGCCGTGCTGATATAGCGTCTCGATATCGGCGTCGCTGACCTGGTGCGCCTGCAACGACAGTTTGGCGGCAAAATCAAGCATGGCTTTCTGCCTCGCCGTGATATCCGCCGTGCGGTAATTTATCGCGACTTGATCGGCCAACAGTGGATTCTTTTCGCGAATACGCAGGATGGCGCCGTGCGCCACAACGCAGTACAAACATTGATTGAGAGCAGAAGTCGCCACGACAATCATTTCGCGCTCGCCCTTGGTCAAACCGCCCTCTTTTTCCATTAAGGCATCGTGGTAAGCAAAGAAGGCTCTGAATTCGTCTGCACGATGCGCAAGCGCCAAAAAGACGTTGGGCACGAAGCCTGATTTTTTTTGTACGGCCAAAATCCTGTCTCTGATGTCTTCGGGCAATTCATTCAGATCAGGAACGGCAAAGCGACTGATCGGTTGATCCGGCATCGGAAGGCCTCCATGTTGATACTCGTTGCGTATTTCCCTCTATCCTACGACCTTTAATCGAACTATACTCATTTTTAGCTTTTCCTGTGTCAATTAGTCCAACACCTGCGAGGAAGAGGGAAGGTCGTTTGAGCCTTGCCACACACTTCTGGTAAAATCGTTTCACTTGTGTCAAACTGCTAATCCATAAGCAATTGGATTGCCGCAATCCGCAGACTTTCTGACGAAAGCGAAAGGAGCAGCGCATGGCATATGACCTTTTGATCAAAAACGGCCGAATTATCGACGGTTCCGGCATGCCCGGATTCCGTGGCGACCTGGCAGTGAAGAACGGCAAAATCGTCGAGATGGGCAAACTACGCGGCTCAGCAGAGCGCATGATCGATGCTGATGGTCTCGTGGTAGCGCCCGGCTTTGTCGACAACCACTGCCACTATGATGCCCAGGTGACCTGGGATCCGCTGTGCACCTACTCATGTTATCATGGCGCCACCACCGTCATCATTGGCAACTGCTCACTCTCCTTAGCTCCTGTACGGCCCGGCGCCCAGGAGCGGCTGGCCGAATTCCTCTCTTATGTCGAAGCCATTCCGATGGATGTTCTGAGCAGCATCGATTTTTCCTGGGAAACCTTACCGCAGTACATGGACATGCTGGACAACAGTATGGGCATCAATGTTGGAACGTTACTAGGCCATACGGCGCTTCGTTACTATGTCATGGGCGACGAGTGCCAGGGTCGCACCGCGAAGCCGGACGAGATTGAAGCGATGCGCCAAATTGTACATGACACCATCACTGCCGGCGCCCTGGGACTATCGGTGTCGCGTAACCAGGGCCATTACGATCCGCAAGGTGTTCATATTCCGGCAATCTGGGCTGACGAAGACGAGATTTTTGCATTAGCCGATGTGCTCACTGAATTGGGCAGCGGCATCATTCAGAGTGGCGGTGGGCGCGACGCCGAGTTGCACAATCGGCTAATGAGCCGCCTCTCCGAAGCGTCTGGCCGCCCGGTAGTATACAACAATCTTGGCCAGAGTGTGCGTCAGCCAACGGCATGGAAGGACTTGATGGCCGTTGTTGACGAAACCTCTGCGGCCGGCATTCGGGCCTACCCGCTATGCTCGCCTAACAGCACCACACAGCGCTTTACCATGCGCAACTCGCAAGTGTTCCGCGGCTCGCCCACCTGGCATCCCATCCTGATTGCCTCGGACGACGAGAAACTGCGCGCTTACAGCGATCCTGCAGTACGCCAGAAGCTACATGACGAAGTGGTAGAATGGAAGATCGAGATTCCCGGCGAGACCCTAACTCGCAACTGGTATGACTATATCTGGGTAGAAGAGCTGGCATTAGCGAAAAACAAATCTCTGCAAGGCAAGTCGATCCATGAGCTGGCCAAAGAACAGGGCAAAGGGATTATCGACGCGTTTCTGGATCTGGTGGTGGAAGAGAATCTTGACACCGTCTTCTTACAAGGCGATCTGAACGTGGACAAAGAAGCGGTGACGAAGATCCTCAATTATCCCAACGCCATTGTCGGTCTGTCAGACGGGGGCGCGCATGTGCAATTCCATGGCGGCTATGGCTACAGCACCCGTTTGCTAGGTCACTGGGTACGCGAAGAGGGCATCATGTCGCTAGAAAAAGCGGTGCGGCGGCTGACCTTTGACTCGGCCTCCGCCTTTGGCATCTACGACCGTGGGCTCTTACGGCCGGGCATGGCGGCTGACATCACCATGTTTAATCCGGAAACCGTACGTCCGCTGCCGGAAGATGTGGTACACGACTTCCCGGCCGGTGGTTGGCGCGTGCGCGAACTCGCCGAAGGGGTGCACTACACCATCGTTAACGGTCAAGTGCTGATCGAAGACGGCAAACACTCCGGCAATCTGCCGGGACGGGTGATTCGCAATACGCTGCATCAAATGGCTGCAACTGCGTAAACAAACCTTAGCCGACCATCTTTCATGGGGACAGATTTAAATCTGTCCCCATACGACTTTCATCATTTCAGGGCGCCGCCAAAGACGATATGACGACGCCAGGGTCATTCAGTTCTCCCTCCGCCCTCGCCCTATCCCTAGCCAAGAATAGGGGATTTTGAGACAACTGCATGGCCTTGGTACAAGGACGGGGCGCTGGCGTTTCTGGCGTCGGCTGACTGCGAGGCTTTTTGCGATTTGCTAGGCTGGGACGCAGCGCGGGTACGGTGGGAGGCCAGTTGCTCCTATCATTTGACACTATGCTACAACAATAGACCTGACCACCGTTTCCGCGTATGACGATTTATTGCGATCAGGCTTTGTGAAGTTTTTCAAGTACCCATTCCCGCAGCAAGGCCGCTTGTTGAACGCCTTTAGACGTGGCGACCCGCTTCACGGCCTCGACCTCGTTA
>JAPULM010000093.1 GCA_027294925.1 bacterium | reverse complement strand
AAGGGCATGGCACGTTGAAGATTGAGATGCATTTTCTTCCTGACGTATATGTCCGTTGTGACCGCTGTAAAGGACAACGGTTTAATCGGGACACCCTAGAGATACGATACAAAGGTCGTCACATAGCTGAAGTTTTAGATTTGACCGTGTCGGCAGGGTTGGAATTTTTTGCCAATGTTCCTGCTATTCAGCAAAAACTTTCGACCTTGTCGGAGGTAGGTCTGGGCTATCTACGTCTTGGGCAAGCAGCCACCACCCTTTCGGGTGGGGAGGCACAACGGGTTAAATTGAGTCGAGAACTGAGCAAACGCAGTACCGGTCGCACCGTTTATATCCTTGATGAGCCGACCACCGGGCTTCACTTTGCCGACATCGAGTGCTTGCTTGAGGTTTTGCAGCGACTGGTTGACGCTGGTAATTCCGTCTTCGTCATCGAACACAATCTCGACGTCATTAAATGTGCTGATTACCTTGTTGACCTAGGGCCGGAGGGTGGCGATGGTGGGGGATGTATTGTTGCCACCGGTACGCCGGAGGCCGTCTGTGAAATTGAAATGTCCCATACAGGTCGATGCTTGCGCGAGGTTTTGCATGACGACTCAACCATCGTCACGACGTCGCATTAAACTGATCTTGGAATACAACGGCGCCCGTTATCATGGGTGGCAAGTACAGCCCAATATGGTGACGGTGCAAGGTGCTGTGGAGACGTGGCTATCCGTAATAACGAATGATACCGTTCGATTGCATGCCGCGGGGCGTACGGATGCGGGCGTCCATGCTTTTGGTCAGGTTGCTCATTTCGACACGCCATCTACCATTTCCCTGCCTGATCTCCAACGTGGCTTAAATCGGTTGCTGCCGGAAGATATTGTGGTGCGTCAGGTGCTTGATGTTGGGCTCGATTTCCATTCCCAATATGCAGCGAAAAAGAAAACCTATACATATATCGTATACAATCACCCCTTGCGGTCGGTTTTTCGTTCCCCATTTACCTGGCATATCCGTCAGCCACTTGATGTGTCGGCGATGCGCGAGGCGGCGCAGGTCCTGGTCGGCCGGCATGATTTCTCGGCGTTTCGAGCTGCCTCCTGCACAGCGCGTAACCCGGTGCGATGTTTAGAGCGGATAGCCGTTAAACGGCGAGCCCAACAAATCTTCTTTGTGCTGCGAGCGAATGGGTTTTTACAACATATGGTGAGGAACATTGTTGGCACGCTGGTTGCCATTGGGCGAGGTAAGATGCACCGGCAGAGCATGCTTCGTATTCTAAAATCCGGTCAACGACAATTGGCAGGACCAACTGCTCCCCCACATGGTTTGTTTATGATCCGAATACAGTACGATAACTGATAACACAACCTACGACGTCTCATCTGTTCAGTTATGGTGCTGCACCTCCTACGATGACAGCAGCTGTCTGACGTGAACGGCGTGGACTTTTCCAGATCATGCCATCATAACCATAATGTAAGAGAGAAACTAAGAGAGTGATGAGCGTCCAGGCGTAGATGGATTGCGCAGCTACCGCATAGTTGGCAAAGCCGATGACAAGGCTGAAAAGAATGACGATGATGGCTGCTCGAGGGGCTAAGAAGCCCCAAATAGCCTGCGGCGTTTTGCGGTGCATGTCCCACCCGATGATGGCCAGATATTCCACCGCGTGAAAAACCGCTTGAGCGACCAGAAGTCCTGAAAAAACAGCATCAGACGCAATGTGTATGCCAAGTAATAAGGCGCTATATAGTCCGAACACGCTGGATAAATACAACAGTCGACTGCAGGCTGTACCCCGTCCCCATTCTGAAATCAAGAGTCGGAGCATGGGGATAAGCATGAGTAGATCAACAAGACTTAGCCAAGGCAGGATGGTTTCAGGAAAACTTTCAGGACGTAGACGTACGGCGACCCTGATAAAAACCCACAGAACCACAATTCGAATATTTGACTTTTCTTTATTGCCCTTTGAGGTTGAATCACCTGGCCAGATTTTACGACCATAAATTCTCGAGATGCGGGCGTGTTGCGAAGCAAAGTGCCATGCATTCCATGCATAATCAAGCATCATAAAGTAGATCAACGGATTGCCGGGGTCGGCTGGGTGCGGGAAGGTGCTGCCAAGGCCAATGAGGCCTAGTCCAAGTATAAGCAAACTAAACCCAATGGCGAAAAAGCGCCCAGGTTGTTGGCGGAAATTCTTTTTATCGAAGAACACAGGAATTAACGTGACCCAGCGATGTGGGGTGCTTAATAGGTAGACTTGGATGAAACCTATTTGAATGTTAGCGGTAGGGAGCATATACATAACCAAGACAATTATTGGCCAAAACAGATTGGCAATCAGCACCGTGTCAAAAAGAGGGCTGATAAGCCATTCACCACTCTGTCGGTTATCGCCTTGGATGGGCCGGACCTGAGTTGTCGTTTGCATACGAATCCAATTGAGATGATTTGTCGTATCTTAGTAGATGGACATTACTGATTGTGCCTTTTGTTCCCCTTACCCATGCCGGTCTTCTGCAGTCAAGGCGAAGGGGTATTGAAACCGGATCAAAACGTGTGCCCGGTTATTTGAAGCTATACGGTTTATGTATACAAATATATTCCACATCCTACGCCCATTGTGCTAATCGAAGTTTTAATGATATGGATAAGCCGGTATGTTCAGACGGATTTTTGCCTTTGCGGGGTCAATATGATAAGGTTTGGACCTCTTACAGGTTTGTTGTTTAAGTGTTGCATAGATGCTGCGATGGGGTGAAACATTAGGGGCATGATCAAATCGGCTATTGAAACAGTCGTGGCTGGTCGAGATCTGACTGAAAGAGAAGCGGTTGCTGCCATGACAGATATTATGGAAGGGCATGCGACACCGGCTCAGATTGCTGCATTTATTGTCGGCTTGCGTATGAAGGGTGAGACGGTTGCAGAAATAACCGGCTGCGCACGTGTTATGCGCGACAAATCGGTTTTTATCCAAACACCAGAAGGGTGTACACCCGTTGATACGGCCGGTACCGGAGGAGATGGTAAGCATACCTTTAACATTTCAACCACGGCTGCGTTCGTTGCCGCCGGTGCTGAGGTTGTCATGGCCAAACATGGCAATCGGGCAGCCTCAAGTCAATGCGGTAGTGCTGATCTCCTTGAGAGTTTGGAGATTGATATTTCTTTATCACCTGCTGGGGTTGAGGCTGCAATAGGTGAGGTTGGTATTGGATTTCTTTTTGCTCCAACCTTGCATGGAGCTATGCGTCATGCGGTTGGTCCTAGACGTGAGATAGGGGTGCGGACAATTTTTAACATTCTTGGACCGCTTACCAATCCGGCCCGTTCGCGGCATCAATTGGTTGGTATCTACGATGGCGCTTTGACGGCGATGATGGCTGAGGTTCTACGCAACCTTGGTGGTGAGCGCGCCTTTGTTGTGCATGGTCATGATGGTATAGATGAAATCACCACCACTGGTCCTACCACGATTTCCGAACTACGCCATGGGAAGGTTGAAACCTATACCGTACAACCTGAAGA
>JAPULM010000092.1 GCA_027294925.1 bacterium | reverse complement strand
TGCCCCTCCCCCACCCAAAGCGCCGAGTTCTCGTACAAAAGAGTCCAGGATGTCGTGACCAATAACTGGGCTACGCCTGCGGATTCACTCAATCGGCGCAGCCAAATCTGGGGCACACTCAGACCCCAAAGAGTCCAACTTATTTCTTTACAGTCCCTTAGACCAACAGCTCCCTGATCACCTTCGAATCGCGGGTAATAGAGGTCAAACGGTGGTCGAGTCCACGATGGCGGTAGGTGAGGTGATTGTGGTCCAAACCAAAGAGGTGCAGTAACGTTGCCTGGAAATCATTGACATGCACGCCGCCACTGACAACGTTCCAGCCGATGTCATCCGATTCGCCATGGGTGTATCCACCTTTGACGCCCCCGCCTGCCATCCACATGGAAAAACATTTGGGATGGTGGTCACGTCCGTTGACCGCACCTCTGCCCTTGCGGTTTTCACCCAAGGGGGTACGACCAAACTCGGCACCCCAGACGACCAGTGTCTCATCGAGCAGTCCTCGCTGCTTCAGATCAGAGAGCAGGGCGGCGACGGGTTGATCGGCCATGCCCGCGTTAAACGTTAGTTCTCTGTCAAGTTCGGAGTGATGGTCCCAGGTCGCGTGTACAATATTCACAAATCGTACGCCTCGCTCAACCATGCGTCTGGCCAGCAGGCAGTTGGAGGCAAACGAGCGATATTGATCGGGTCCCGCGGATCCGTTGCGGCCGCCCTTTTCTTCGGGATCTCTGCGTTCGACGCCGTACATCTCCAGGGTCTTCTTGCTTTCTTGAGACAGATCAATGAGATCAGGTGCCGATGTTTGCATGCGATAGGCGAGTTCGTAATTGGAGATGCGGCTGGTAATTTCTGCGTCAAGCTTTTCGCGATAGGCGGCCTGATTGATTGTTGCCAAGGCATCGAGACCTGCCCGTTGTAATGCATCGGGCAATCCGGCGGGGTTGGCCAGATTGAGCACGGCTTCGCCTCGGGTGCGGAAACGGACACCCTCATAGATGGAGGGCAAAAAGCCGCTTTGCCAAATCGTCGAACCGGCACTGGCACCGCGGCCTGACGTCAAGACGACATAGCCGGGCAAGCTTTGGTTTTCTGTGCCCAAGCCATAGGAGAGCCAGGACCCCATGGTCGGCAGTCCAAAGGCACCGTCACCACATTGCATCATCAGTTGGCCGGGATGATGGTTGAATTCTTCGGTATGCATCGTGTTGATCATGCAGATGTCATCCGCATGTCTGGCGATATGAGGCAGGTAATCCGAAAACCACATGCCACTCTGACCGTGCCGTTTGAATTTGGCCTTCGTGCCCATCAGCACGGCGGTCTCTTTTTCGATAAACGCAAAGCGCATGTCTTTAAGGAGTGATTCCGGCAACTTCTTCCCGTGCATCTCGTTGAGCTTGGGCTTGTAACTGAACAGATCTACCTGCGAGGGAGCACCCGCCATAAACAAGAAAATGCAATGTTTGGCAGTGGGCGCAAAGTGAGGCATTTTTGGCGCCAGGGGATTGGTGATACCCGTCGCCCCGGCCTCATGGGCCATCATTGAAGTGAGGGCGATGCTGCCGATGCCGCTGGCGGCGCTCGTCAGGAAGTTGCGCCGGGTGAGTTGGATATGCTCCTTAAGTGGATTCATTCCTTATTCCCGAGTAATGAATGCGTCCATGTTGGTGATCACCCGTGCGACCGTCGCCCAGGCGGCCAGCGATTCGACATCAACATGCTTGGAAGTGAAATGTCCTGCCATTTTCTTGGCATCGTCTTTATTGTTTTGGTAGTACCGTTTGCCAGTTTGAAACACTTTTTGCAGCGCGGCTTGCTCGGGGTCACTGGCCTTGCGGCCGAATGCCAGCATGAACCCATAATCAATTTTCTCGCTGTCCGAGCAGTCGGCTTGTTCAGCGAGTCGACGTCCGAATGACTGCGCTGCCTCAATATAGGTCTTGTTTTGTAAGGTCAGCAGTGCCTGAAGCGGTGTATTGGATCGACCGCGTTTGGCCGTCGTGATGTTTGAATCCGGGCAGTCAAAGGTCATCAAGTTTGGATACGGTGAGGTGCGCTTAAAGAAGGTATAGAGACCCCGTCGGTAGGCGTCGCCGTCCTTGCTCGTCTTCCATTTGAGATTATTATTATAACTCAGGTTGGCGATGTCTGCAGGCAAATAGGGAAAGACGCTGTTGCCGCCCATTTTACGATCCAGTAGTCCGCTTACCTGTAAGGTGATATCACGTACGATTTCTGCTTCCACCCGAATTCGGTTTTGACGGTAATGCATCCGATTATCGGGGTCCTGTTGAGCGATGTCGGGACGATGCACGGAGGATTGCCGATAGGTTGCCGACATGACCATGGTCTTGATGAGCGCCTTGCGGCTCCACTCTAAGGTCTGAAACTCGATGGCCAGCCAATCGAGCAGCTTGGGGTGACTTGGCAAGGTGGCCCGCGTGCCGAAATCATCGATCGTTCTGACCAGCCCTTCACCGAAGAGATGCATCCAAATAGTATTGACTGTCACCCGCGCGGTGAGTGGGTTTTCGTCCGCCATAAGCCAGTTTGCCAGATCTAAGCGGTCGGGGGCCTGTCCCTCATTTCTGGAGGTCAACGAATGCAAGGCCGCTTGACCGTCTGCGACCATCATCCCACGTTCTTTACTGGGGTTGAGAAAGTCGCCGCGATGATAGAGATAGGTGCTGCGCCGGTTAGGACGTTCTGTCAGTACATCAACCCTTTCGCTCTGTAAGGCGATGAGTCGACTATGTGCCTTGGTGGCTTCGATGAGGGGCGTGTCGATTGTTTCGTAGTAGTAATCATTCAGTTGCTTGCGTTCCGTGGTCGTTATTGCGTCACTCTCGTCTGATTCACGCTTATTCAGAATCGTGGCGATCTCTTCGGGGAAGGTGTGCCCTGTATGGAGTTCCAGCTTGAAGCGACCGATGCGATGGTGAGCGCCGTGTGTTTGCCCTAACGTAATCCTGAGCGATTGATTCCCTGCCAGCGTGACTGGCTCGATGAAATGGAAGTCTGCCCGGTGTGGTTCGCCGACGCCGCCCATAATGCCCCAGCCGGTGCCTTCTTCATCGTTCAGGGCCCCCTTGACGTCCCAGCCCTTTTGGCTGAAGTCTGCGGTAGCCTTGGTAAGCTTGATGATCTTGTCTTTGGCCCCAGGAAACGCCGCGTCATGAACGCTCACTTTGATTCGACTCAATACGAAATTGCCGTTCTCAGCAATGCCGGGTCCCTTTTTGGGCAAGGCGTCATCGCTTAGAACGTGAAGGCGTATTCCGGTGATGTCACGGAGATGCGTTTTTCCGCTGAAGATATAGGTATCTCTACTGATACGCGTCGCGGCGCGCCATGATTTGTCTGCTTGTTGTTCGAATGTTGTCTCGTCGTCCGAAATGACCGTTTCTTCGTCAAACGGATGATATGCCGCTGCAAGTGCACCTTTGGTTTTCAAGAGTGCGCGTGCGTCTGATTCCCATTGCGCACGTCTCTCTTTGCTTGCTTCTTTGACGCGCGCTAGGGTGACGGCAGCACTCTTTACCTCTTGAGGATCGGGTCTGTTATAAATCTTGGGCGCCGTGAATTTGGTCTCATCCGCATGATTAAAGAAGTCTAGAAATCGGTAGTACTCCTCTTGCGAGAAGGGATCGTATGGATGGTTGTGGCACTGCGAACACGCAAGGGTCAATCCCATCCAAGTGGTACTCACCGTCGCGAGTCGATCCATGATACGCTTGTTTCGATCTTCCTCTGGGTCGATGCCGCCTTCTCGATTGAGCAGCGTCTGTACATGGAAGGCCGTCGCAAGTTTCTGTGACGGCGTGCCGTTGGGGATGAGGTCACCGGCAATTTGTTCGCGCGTAAATTGATCAAAGGGCATATCGTCGTTGATCGCCTTGATCACCCAGTCACGGTAGAGGTAGGCCTGCGGCCGGGGACTGTCTTTCTCGTAACCATCAGAATCCGCAAAGCGGGCCTGGTCGAGCCAGTGACGGCCCCAGCGTTCACCGAAGTGGGGCGATGCCAGGTATCGGTCAACCTGGTTTTCCCAGGCGTCGGGTGAGGTATCGTGGGAAAAGCGGTTTATCTCCTGGCGAGTTGGGAGCAGGCCGGTCAAGTCAAGCGAAAGGCGGCGTAGCTGTACGATGGAAGACGCCGCCGGTGACGGGGCAATCTGCAGGGATTCCAGTTTGCTCAGCACGAAGGCATCAATCTCGTTCTTAGGCCAGGCATTGTCGGTCACCTGGGGTGGTGTAGGCTTTTGAGGCTTTTGGAATGCCCAGTGTTTTGGCCAAGGGGCGCCTGTCGCGA
>JAPULM010000091.1 GCA_027294925.1 bacterium | reverse complement strand
TAGACGAGTTGGGCGTCGTCGGCCCGACCGGCTGCTTGCAGGAGGTCGCCACGTTATTTCAACCAGCCGGGTTGGCTGGCAAGCAACGTTGGCAGCAGATCAAAGCGAGCCAGGACATCGCCATACCGCCCCAAGCCAGTTTCTATCTCAATTGCATATCCGATCAGGGTCACCACCGGGCCCAGCCTGGTGATCCCCTGATCGAGGCTTTGTAGCCCTGCCTCGGCATGGCCGTCGCCTGCGGTCACCAGCAGGCGCGCCCGTTCGAGGTAGAGTTCGGGCGTTAGATGGTCGAGTTGCGCCATGGCAACGGTAAGGTCATTGGCCGCAACCAGTGGTTCACCGAGCCGGGCTAAAATGCGCGAACGTGTCAACCGTGCGTTTGCGTGGTGCGGATGGATGGCCAGAAAACGGTCTAATTCCGGTCTCGCCAGCTCTGCTTGATTGGCTAACCAGAGGATGAGCCGATTTCTCTAAGCTTGGATGTCGGCATACACGTCTGACACGGTGTAGTAGCGCACTGCGTACGGAACGGCTGGCGCAAAGGCAGTCGTCATGTCGCCTTTGGCGGCGCCCGGAAAGCACGAAAATCGCAAGGGGACAGATTTGCAATCTGTCCCCTCGGAAGCGTTATTTCGGTAGCAGGAAGGTGGTGGGTGTTGTTGAGGTCGTCATGCTTGAAGGCCATCTGCGTTACAAGGGCCAGCCGAGCCATTCACAGACGCCACGGCCCATGACCCATTCGAGATCCTCGCCCGTCAGCCACGGCAAGTGCTCAGTGAAGAGGGTGATGCACTCATAGTACGTGCAAGGCATACGTGTCAGGTCCGTGCCCCAGAAGGTGCGACGCGGGCCGAAGGCGTCCACCAGGGTTCGGATGTGCGGATGCAGATCGCGGAAGGGATATGGCTCGGTCGACAGTGAGACCATCCCAGACGCCTTCACTGCGACGTTGGGGTGCTTGGCCAGGGCGCAGACGGCTGGCAGATCCTCGAAGACCTGCTCCCCCTTGCCGCGCACGTCAAGGCCGACGTGATCGATCACCAGTTTCAATTCAGGATGGGCGCTGGCAATGCGGTCGAGTTGCTCCAGAGCACCTGGCATCAACACCATGAGCGGAATACCGGCCTGCTCGGCTGCAGGCCATAACCAGTCGGCCGTACCGTCGGTGAGAAAGTGGCGATAGTGTTCATTGTGGAAGGTAAACCGCATGCCCAGCATGCCCGGTTGCTTTCGCCAATCAGCCAGCAGGTCATGACTAGCCGAGTCTTGGAGCGCCAGGCGGCCCATCACGGCAAAGCGGTCAGGGTAGGTACGGGCGGCATCCAGGGCAACGTCATTGCGATCCCCCTCCCAGGACGGTGGCACAATGACGACGCGTCGCACGCCCGCAAGGTCCATCTGGAAGAGAAGAGCTTCTTTGCTAATCGGATACGGTTTTTGCGCGTCTTGCGCCCGGCCGGGGGCCACCGGCGGTCCGGGGTGTCGGCGTTCCAGATATGCACTTGTGAATCGACGATGTGCATGGGGTTCCTCCTTTGTTTCATAGCCTGACGGTTAACGGCCGATGCCACGTCGAGGTCCCACCCCGGCGAGCACCGCGACTTTTCCCGCTAAATCATACATAGGCTCTCCTGACCCTCGATTACGTCTTTGAGTTTGACGGGAGCAGCCATACGTTTCGTCCTTCCCAGCATCTGTGTACCATTTACGAGCCTTGTTTGCCTTCATACAGCACCAGGCATATTATGCCGCAGCTAAGGAAAGCGGAGCAAGGGAAAAGGGACAGGAGAATCAAGGGATGTCAGGGAAGGCTGGAAAAGAAGCCGTTCGTGCCTTTATCAATGCCTTCAACAAACTTGACAGTGCAGCGATGGGTCGTAGACGCCACCCTTTCTGTATAGGAGGAAAAATCATGGCAAGGAAGGGGATATCGAACCAGGTCAAAAAGCAGGTTGAAGCGGTTGTAGAGCGATTCAATGCCTCAGAGATACGAGACCCCAATTGCTTTTATGTGCCTCGCTACCGAGGAAGGTTTCTCTATTTGGACCGAGAGGCCTACGGACGCATCAGCCAAGTGTGCCGTTTGGAATACACGGGCGATATGAATGAGTGGAACTTCGCCATCTACAAGTATAGTAGTGAGCGTTATGATGACGACGAGTGGTTCTTTCCAGGTTCCGAGCACGTCAATGGGACCATTGAAGGTGCGATGAAAGCAGGCTTGGAAGCCTATCCATCTTGAACGGTAAAAGATGCCGTGATGAACATAGCATAACCGAAGAGAGTCATACCCAAAGAGATTTTCCTGGCGTTGCTGTCATGAGGATTTGGACGTATTCGTGCGCTTCGCCCTTGTCTGGGACGAACATCAGGATCCAACTGTAATGTACCCTTGTCCACTTTTTCTTGAAACTCAACGTATCGTTTGATGACCTCTTCGTCGATCCCAATAGTCGAGGTGAAAAAACCGACAAACAAAAACCCTTGCCAGCCTTCGGCTGGACGCTTTCACCCCCGGGCTGACGCCCGGGGTCTTCAGCCTGATTGTTGATAGAACACGTGCTCAATGTGTCCCTCACGGATCATCAGCGTTAAGCGTTTTATCAGAATCATCGAGTCAAACTCAAATGCGGGTATGCCGAGTGCTCTCGTGAACGCCAGTTCTGCATCACTCAACAAAGCGAAAGGGAGGCGCAGCCACTCTACCGCCTCCTGCTGATCGGCAGTATCTTGTGTGCTGAGACCCAAAACCTCGACGCCAAGGGCTTGCAGGTGGTGGAAAC
>JAPULM010000090.1 GCA_027294925.1 bacterium | reverse complement strand
ATATCGCGGTTCGCCTCGTTATCTTCCACCAGTAAGATCTTCGCCATCCATTCCTCTTCAGTGCCTGCACTCCTCGGCTGATACAGGCTATCCACGCGTGCTCCATGAAACAAACTACCCCTCTAACTTGTATTCCGCACTTCTCTAGAAGGGTTTTTATAAATCATTTAATAACAGCGAATTATACGAAATCGACGATCTTATGCCAACGCACCTTTTGGGTCTCGTTGAGGTGAGATCGTGGCTCCTGTACCCCTTCTCGTGGGTCGACTCCTGAGACTTACGGAATACAAGTCTAAGGCCCCTTCCGGCTGGGCATGCGTGGGATCAGCAACCTCCGCTGGAAGTCGTACGGTGAACGTTGACCCATGACCCACGGCACTCTCCACCGTGATGTCGCCTCCCATCATGCGACAGAAGCGTTGACTAATCGCCAGCCCCAGCCCGCTGCCGCCATACTGGCGCGTGGCCGAAGCATCGGCCTGTGTAAACGGCTGGAAGACTTTCTCGATTTGCTCGGGGGGCATGCCGATACCGATGTCGGACACGCGGAATATGAGCCAGTCGACCCCAGCCATAGTTGCACGGGTGACCTCCAGCCTGATAGTGCCCCGCTCGGTAAACTTGCAGGCGTTGTGCAACAGATTGCTGAGCACCTGCCGGACCTTACTCAGGTCAGCCTGCACGGTACTGAGATCGTCGGCAGAGTGGACTGTCAGGGCGTTGGCGTTCTTCTCTGCCAGCGGACCGATAGTGGTCACAAAGTCCTGAATCATGGGGACGATGTTGAAGGTCTCCAGGTGGAGGTCCATCCTCCCGGCCTCGATCTTCGCCAGGTCAAGGATGTCATTAATAAGCCCCAGTAAGTGCTTACCGGCTGCCTGAATCTTCTGGAGGTCGGGAAGGAAGTCCTCTTGGCCCACGTCTTCAGCCTCTTCGTGCAACATCTCGCTGTAGCCAATGATGTGGTTCAACGGCGTGCGTAACTCGTGGCTCATGTTGGCCAAAAACGTACTCTTGGCACGGTTCGCGGCTTCGGCCGCCTCTTTGGCCATGAGCAGCTCTTCTTGAGCCCGCTTACGCTCGGCTATTTCCTGCTGCAGGTGTGCGTTGGCCTGCGTGAGCTCGATAGTGCGCTCCTCCACCTGTTCTTCCAGGTGCTCCTTGTACGTGCGCAATTCTTCTTCATTCGCCCGCAGTGCTTCCTCGGTCCGCCGGCGCTCGGTTTCTAAAGCTTCCCATGCCGTAATCCGTTGGCGCAGGCTTCCCAATGCATGTATGAGTTGCTCTTTTGTCGGAGGCTGCACATATCTCACGATCGTTACCTCATCAGGTCATATGGAAGTAGCCATAGAAAACTGTTCAGTGTCGATGAGATATAAGATCGGCATTGTGGCAAAAAACTTTTAGTGGTGCATGGTAGACCAGTCCACGGTAGCTGCAAAGTGGTTGCCCTTGTGGTGCGGAGCGATTGCCCCTAGGCTCCTGGCCGAACATGGGTCATCACCTGGTCACGGACCTGGCGCAACAGCTCTTCCCGGCTGTACGCCCCCTTCTGGAGGATCCGTTCCACCGAACCATTGAGACGCTGGCGATCGTCGGGCGTCAGGTCCTTTGCCGTGATCACCACGACGGGAATCGATCGCCAGGCTTCCTGTTGGCGCAGCGCCTCGACGAACGTGAAGCCGTCCATCTCGGGCATCATAAGGTCGAGCAGGATCAGATTCGGTCTGTTCTCGGCCACACGCTCCAACGCCTCGCGCCCATTGACGGACTCGGTCACCGTCCATCCCTCTTTTTCGAGCATGCGGCGCAGCAGGTCACGAGTGTCTGCCTCATCTTCGACGACCAGCACCCGGCAGGGCGGCGGCTCGCACCGGTACTTTCTCAGGATGGCAATCAAGCGCTCTCGATCGATCGGTTTGATCAGATAGTCCGAGACGCCCAGCGCGTAGCCCATGTTCTTGTCGTCCACGATCGTTTGCATAACCACGGGGATATCAGCCAGGTCGGGCTCAGCTTTCAGCGCCGTCAGCACCGCCCAGCCGTCCATGCCTGGCATAATCACGTCCAGGACGATGGCAACAGGCCGCCGTTCTTTGGCAAGCCGCAGCCCCTCCTCACCGCTCGCAACAGCCGCCACGTGCCACCCATCCTTGCTGAGAGAACGCTGCATCAGATCGCGCACCGCTGGGTCGTCGTCGATGACCAGTACTGTGGCCGCCCCTTCCACGGGAGCGCTAGTCGGGAGAACCTCCGTCTGTGGCGCAGCTGCAGCCTTGGGATCGACAACCTCGGCCGGAAGCCGGATGGTGAAGGTGGATCCCTGACCCACCGTGCTCTCCACCGTGATGTCACCCCCCATCATCTGACAGAAGTGCTGGGTGATCACCAGCCCCAGCCCGGTGCCGCCGTATTGGCTCGCGGTTGAGGCATCGGCTTGCGAGAACGCCTGGAACAGCTTCCCCATTTGCTCGGGGGACATGCCAATGCCGGTGTCAGCCACGCTGAAGGTGAGCCACGCAACCCCGTCTACTGTCTCGCGACTGGCAGCCAGCGTGATGGTGCCCCGCTCGGTAAACTTGCAGGCGTTACTGAGTAGGTTGAACAGCGTCTGCCGGACCTTGGTCAGGTCGGCCTGCATGATGCCGAGATCGTCGGCAGTATGGACCTCCACGGTATTGGCATTCTTCTCCACCAGCGGCCGGATGGTGGCCACGACGTCTTGGGCCATGGAGGAAATGTCGAAGTCCTCCAGGAAGAGGTCCATCTTGCCGGCTTCGATCTTCGAGAGGTCGAGGATGTCGTTGATGAGTGCCAGCAGGTGTTTGCCCGCCGCGTGAATTTTCTGAAGGTCAGGGATGAAGTCCTCCTGGCCCAGATCTTCAGCCTCTTCTTGGAGCATCTCGCTATAGCCAATGATGGCGTTCAGTGGCGTACGCAGCTCATGGCTCATGCTGGCCAGAAACGTACTCTTGGTCTGATTGGCGGCGAGCGCCTCCTGCTCTGACTGCGCTAACCGTTCGTTGACTTCTTGCAGTGTCGTATCCCGCGTTTCGATTTGCGCCAACATGTCGTTGAAGCCGTCAATGAGGAAGCCTATCTCGTCCTGGCTATGCTTCGCTGCCCGGATCGCATAGTCCTCCTGATCTGACACGACCCGCATGGTCTGCGCCAGATGCAAAATCGGTTCGGAGATCAGCCGTTGGAATTTGGACGATAGCAGGAAGGCCACACCGGAGACCACCAATAGAACAATGGCGCCGATGCTGACATAGCGCTTCAGGCGAGCGTGCATCTCTGACAAGTCAGACTGTATGTAAATCGTCCCGATCGTCTCGCCGACGAGGACGATCTGCTGAAACAGCACCAAATGGCCGTCCTCGAAACGGTGACTGTCTGCTTGCGGTGCGGGCGGCGAGAGGTCTTTGTTCACGTCATCGCGCCGGTACTTGGCGAACACCGTCCCGTCGGTCATGTACAGACAGGCGGAGACGATCTGTCGCTCAGCGCTCAGTGACGCCAGGGTCTCTTCTGCGGAGCTCTGATCGTCGAAGGTCAGTGCGGCCCTACTATTGGTCCCGATGATTTCTGCCAGTGTGGAGAGATCACGTACCATCGCACGCCGAAACGTGATCAGGTCGTAGGTTACATACCCTGCTCCAGCCAACAGTAAAGAGACGCTGCTCGTCAGCATGATGATCAGGGTTAGCTTACGCTTGATGGGAACATCTCGAAAAGCCAGCATAGTTCTGCTTCTCCACGTATGATGCTAGGCCTTGATGACTTTTGCTAATTTCAGGAGTTGCGAACTAATCTTTAGTCCGGCTCGCTTCGCAGCGTCCAGGTTAATTTCAAGACGAATCTTGTTCTTTCGACGAGTGAAATTGATGATCCCCCCGCTTTGGGCAAACTGTACCATCTCTCCGACCGTTAAGACACTTGCGCCCTTGAGGTTCACCAAAATCTGTGGCAGACGCGCTCTCTCCGACGAGCTGATGAAGAGGATATGGGAAGGCTCCAGATCCTGGAGCCCCTTGTAACGCTTGATCACCAATTGCCTGCCCCCGATGGTCTTGTTCTCGATGGCTTCCAGGGCAACACCAAACGGATCCTCGCCGAGAACGCCAATAACTATGGGGGTATTGGTATCCGCGAACGCTGCGGTTGGCCACTTGACAAACTTCACAAAGTTGTACAAAAATGCCGCCTTAAGCTTATACTCACGGAGTGACGCGTGCGCAGGCTGAGTATTCAGCGTACCGCTCGCCACGACGCATACCACAATCATGACGATCATCCACACAACCGTACCGGACGCATGGGCGGCTCGCAGCCTTGGCTTTCCCTTGGCACTTCGTGTTGTCCTCATCATTCCTCCCAACCCCCAAGCGCATCCCATGGCATTGCCAAATATGTTTCCAATGTTTTGCACCGTTCGCTGTAGTAAAACGACGGCGAATGTGTCGAGGGTCCCTCTACAAACCCTCTCAGAGTAGGGCAGACCGCCCTTCGTCTTCAAGCCGTCCATTCCTAGAAGATATATTGCGCTCCGACAGTCAAAAGCCAGTCGGTCTCCAACTGGGGTCCGTCCAGCGACTGGTAAATAGGCACGCCGCCTTCGACGGCGACCCGCAACCCCTTGAGTGTGCCTTTGGGCACGTAGAGCGTGAGACCGAACAACAGATCGACGCGCTCCCCGGCCCGTCGATCCGGGTCGGCCGTCGGAACCATTGCCGGGTTCAAGGCGGGATCGGCGCCGTCGATATTTTCCCAGATCTGCCCATCAATCTTCACGGAGGAACTCAGCCAGTCCGTCAACTTGCGGTCTAACTGGGCACTCAGGTGGTAGCGATTTCCCAAGGTATAGTCTCGGTCGTTCTCCCCAAGCCTGATCGTCGACATCGCGTCAATGCCCCACGCCCAATTTTCCGTCTGGCCCAAATAGGAAATCCCAGGAAGCAGGTCAAAGGTACCAGAACCCAACTGCATGGGGTAGGGCAGTTGCTTATCCGGGCCGGCCGGTGTGTCATCCTTCTCGTCGATGGAGCCGGTCGGAAAACTCACACCCGAGTTGATCAGGAAACGGTGCCGGTCATACCCAATTCTGTATAAGGTGTAGAGTGCCTTCACCTGCAGATCACCGATACCCTCCGATTTGGTGGTGAAGCGCACCCCCTTCCGCGTGACATGGTCCATCGACAGCCGGGTGTACGGCAGCATGGCCATCAGCGTCAGATCGTCTGAGGGCGCATACATGACCATGCCCATGTGCATTTCCATATTCATGTCGGTCGGGGTGACCCGGAAGTTGAAGCCTCCCGGGTCGAGGACCTCTTCGTCGCTCACGCTATCGGTGCCGTCGCGATTCCCGTTCATGCGCATGAACATGAACTTATAAGCGAACATCCATTCCCCGGCAAAATGAGTATGGGTCCCTAACACGTTTATCGCGACGATATCGGCCTCCAACAGTTCCTTAAGACTCAGCTTCATAAAGTCTTCCGTGGGCTCCTGGGCCTGGGCCAGAGCGTCGCCCCAGCCGCATGTCGCCACCATCACGAGCAACAAGACGCAGATGGCTTTCCTCACCACAGTCAAACGCAACTCAAAGGAAGACGAGACATGCCCCATGCCACGGGCCTCAGACCCCAACGCACAGAGAGCCCCTTCGCACCTCGTTGCGTCACTTATCGTGAAGTTGCTCATAATCATGCATGACATCCCTCTTTTTGAGATGTTACTGCAATCCCAAACAAAAAACGCAATCAGACACCCCCCTCACTGAGCGATTATCCGGTTGTGCTTTCAACTCGCGAGTCCTTCGCTCTGCCCGTCGCGATCGCCCCTACATGATGGCCAATTTTCTACTCCATCTTCTGCCGGACAATGTTGGGCGGACACAGTTCTTCGATTTACCTGCGCTTTATGTTCTCCTGAGTACCCCACCAGAGTTCCCATTTTCCCTCGGTGCCGCCCACCATGGGGACCATTTCCCCACTAACTGCATGATAGGCCCGGCTCCTTGCTCTGTCAAATTTTTTTGCCCTGCCTCTGAGCAGGTGATTCCCCTCACCGGGTCAAGAGAGCTTGAAGCCTAGAGTACAGTGTTTGGATAGTGACCGGGCCAAATTTCTCCCAGACCACACTTCCGGTCCGGTCTACCAGGATGAACTTAGGAACGAAGGAAACCCGGTAGTGGTCCTTGGCCCAGGTGTGGGCGGGCGTGATCCGGGAAGGATCGATGACCGCGACGTTGGCCCGAACGGAGAACCGCCGGCGTAGCTCCTCGACGAGCTCAACCGACCGTAGGCAGCTGTAACAGCGGTGGTCGACGAAGGCGATGAGG
>JAPULM010000009.1 GCA_027294925.1 bacterium | reverse complement strand
ACCTGGCTCGTCACCGGATCGTTCGTCAAGCGCTCACTCGCAGCACACACAGGCCGTGTGAATCCTGCGGAACATGGTTTTTCCCAAAACAAAATTACTAAAAAGGTGGTCTTGGAGGTGGGCGATGTCAATCATATGTTCCAGCAAAGGCAATGGCGAGCGGATGCGCGTTACTTTGAGCGTTTTTTCCTTTCTTGTACTGCGTCACGAAAGCGATGAAACTCCTGCTTCACAGCGACCATGATTGCCTGCTAAGGAATCACCGGTTGGAGCGGCCAAACATCTCATCGCGAAACCCATTCTCGGCGGGTTACATCATGTGCACCAGTGGGCTGCTTAGCCGCACCGCTGGAGTTTTTGTGCCCTACTGCGATTTTACAGATCAGCAAGCATCTTGGACATTCGCAACCCCAACTCCAGGTAGCGCTCTGCCTCTTCAGGCTCGCCTAAAGCACGCAAAAGATCGATAAGTTCGCCGTACACTTCGAGGTCAAGCGGCTGCAGTTGCAGTACCCGCACAAAAGCGTCGCGAGCCTGCGCTTGCTGGTTCCTTGCTGCAAGCAGCCGTGCTTTGTATTTCCATGGCTGAGACATGTAGGGACGCAGCATAATCGCGGCGTCAAATTGCTCTTCCGCACTCTGATAGTCCCCGGCCCCGAGATAGGCAGCGGCGAGATTGAAGTGTGCTTCCGGTTCGGGTTGTAGCTCGATCGACCGCTTTAGCATGCGAATAGCCTCATCCTGCTTCCCTTGCGCCAACAACGATGTTCCAAGCACGGTGTAGGCGGGACGGAGATTCTCACCTTCTGCAATTAACCGGCGCGCGGTGGCCTCGGCCTCAGGATACCGCCCAGCGTTGAACTGCGATGTGGCCAGATCGACGTACGGACCGCTGTCCGGGACCTGCACGTCCTGCAACGCCTGCTCCAGACCGCGATATGCCGCCTGCATATTGCGGCCGGATCTCAATGCTGCTATTGAGCGATACGCATCTGCTTCGCTGCCGTCTGGCGGATCCCCGAGGTCGAGAACGCTAACGGCTGTAATGACTCGATTTTCCTTTTCGAGGGGCGCGATCAATGCATCGAGATTAAATGGTCCCCTTGCAATGCGATGATCGGTCATTGTTACGTGAATCACATCACTGGTCCGTCGGCGTGGCATATGGCATGTCACACATGCACCACCTGACAGGTCCATTTCCGGAGCGTGCGCGTCGGCCGCGTCCTCGTGGCAACCAGTACATACGTCGCCAACACTGGCGCGGAACGCCGTTGATTCGGGTTTTACATGCGGATCATGGCAACTGATACAGGCGAGTTCGCCCATGCTCTCCCGATAGCAACTGCTCTGAAAAAGTCGATATCCGTGATGATTGATCTCAAAACGGTCCTCCGGCTCCACGCCTTGTTCTACGACATCGACGTGCACCATATAGTCAGATAGCTTCTGACCGGGTCGAAATGAATATATGCCAGCGCCGAAGCGACGAGAACCCGCGAGGGATGCTGAGGGGAGCATGTGACACTGGAAGCAAACCGAATCCCGCAACTCTGGGGACAAACGTGCCGGATTGACGATCGCATCACGGGTTGCCGAAATCTCCTTGCCGCCTAAGGCGGACCGGATGTGCTCCGCGCCAGGGCCATGACAGCGTTGACAACCGGTGCCCTGGGGCAGGTCTTGGGGGAATTTATCTACGGCCCAGTGTGCGTCGCTTCCCTCTGGCACCTCTGGAAAGGCGTTGTGGCAAAACAGGCACATGCGAGGGACCTGCCGCGTTATGCCGGGATGATCGGCAGCCTCGAAGCCGGGCGACATTCCCCAGTGCTTATCCTCTGAGTACCAGCCGATGGGGAGCATGAACATCTCTCCCCATTCCGTCTGAAACAGGTAGCTGCGCGCGCGGTTTCCCGAACCCATTATCCAGGCAACGGGGATCTCAAGTGCGTTGATTTCGCCACCGTCCTTGTCGCGCTGATAGCGGCGAAATACCAGATCCTCATCCCGCTCGACAATCTGGTAGTAACGTTGCAATGGTTCGTGATAGTACTCAACCCCGAAGTCTTCCATTGGTTTAGCGACGCCAGGACGTTTGAACGACTGCGCCATACCGACAGATTGGTAACTCTCGTACTTATCCGCGTGGCACATTCCACAGACCGCATCATCGACGTAACCTGCTGCGGCCCCCTCAGTCGCCCGCGCACCGAGTGCCGCAAGTGCATCCGGCTCCGCGGCGGCCAACTGTGTTGACCACCCGGCAGCAAGCCAGAATATCAGGCCGATTGACACCGTTGTCCGTATGACCATCAACATGCCGATACCGTAGCGCAAAGACCGCGTCGATGGCACCCCTGTTGCCCGACTAAAAAAGTCACCGTGATTCAGTTTGGCGAGAGTTATCTACTGGTAAGATCTGCACGCAACTGACAGAAGACGTCTGCCTTGCGCATCACGACTTGAGGAGCCGAGAATGTCGACCAATTATGATGCAATTATCATCGGTACCGGCCAATCGGGTCCGGCGCTTGCGGGGCGATTGAATCAGGACGGCCTCAAAACAGCCATCATAGAACGCAAGCTTGTCGGGGGCACGTGCGTCAATGTCGGATGTACCCCAACGAAAACGCTTGTCGGCAGCGCCC
>JAPULM010000089.1 GCA_027294925.1 bacterium | reverse complement strand
AGCCACTACGGCCTGGTCCCTTTGGCGCATCACCGCGTCGATGCGACGGTTGACTTCACTGATCTTCAGGACGTCTAGGGGAGAATCGTCCGGCTCCAGGAACCGAAAGCCCACATTGGCGGTCTCCAGCCTAGAAGCCAGGGACCCGGCCTGGTTGTAGTAGTAGACATTGAGCGCGACTGATCCAACCAGAACGAAGACCAGAACTGTCACGGTGGCAGCAATGAAAACCTTCATCCGTCAGCCTCCAAGAGATTCCATGCGAGCATCTACAAAACCAATGTGAGCACTTCAGGCGGAGCTAATAAACTACGCGGGATGATCCATGAATCCGTTCGTCGTTGGAACTGTTCGGAGCCAAAGTCTACGAAGTCCACCAGAGTCTGCTCTCCCTGCGCCCCAGTGATGTCGAGGCAGCACCCACCACCCCTAAAGCAACGCTGGTTGGACCCGGAGCATATCCTATTTCACGCCGACGACGTTCCACTGGTCGCGCCGCCTGCGGGTGTGGCCCTTCTTGGCGAAGGGTCAGCCGACTTTCCGCCAGACAATCTCTTGTCCCAGTAGCTGCGGCGGTACGCCGCTGATAATCTTCGTTGTCAGCAAATCACGGTCAACATCAAGCTCACCTCTAAATCTACGCCGATCGTGGCTGCGTTCAGGCTGGCCACCCTCTTGGCAATCGCTTTAGAGCCAGAAACCACGGCTGTCATCGCCTCTTCGGGGGTTGGGCTCACTCCTCTCTGAGTGCTGCCGGTTCTCGGGCATGGTCACAGCGCTGAAGCGCCTCTCGGTCAGAACCATCATGCCCTGAGCCGTATCGGAAACTAATTCCCATGCGCCTACGATCGGAGAGCTCATGACTACACGTCCTGGTCATCGCTTATACCACTTCCGCCGTCGCCGGCCGGCCTCCGAGTGGATGCTCCCTAACCTGCTCCACTAGGACTCTCTGGGCGGAACCTCAGGGCTCGGCATGTCTTCGTATGTCAACGTCACCTCAAGAGCCGGGTTACGTACCGATCCCCATCGCAAAGGAGGTGTCTTCAACTTGTAATCCGCAATGGCCGATAAAGGTATCTGGAATTCACCATTCGTCTTCGTAGCCGAAAGTCGACCTTGTCGCACAAGTGATCGAACGGATTCTCTGTGCACCCCCATAATCAACGCCGCAGTCTGGGTTCCAACTGTCAGCTCTTGTAAAGACACGTTTTCGTCGCTAGGACGCCCAGCCAGAGCGACCAGAATCGTACGTGCATGGGTCAGGACTTGCGCCGCCACCTCTTCATCTTTTTCCGCCGCTACCTGCTCCACTCTTTTTATCAGCGCCTGCCTCAATTCACCCACCAGCATTGCTAACCCCCAGGTTTGGACAGTCAAGTGACACAAGGTTTATTGTATCACGCGCGCCCAGTGTTCCTGGCGTTTTTGCTCAGCCGTCTCTAGCGGTGCCCTCTGCTTTCTTTCCCTTGACGCCACAGAACGTACGTGCTATTATTGCATTGCAAGGACTGACCGCGCGGTCAGTCCTCTTCTTTTCACCACGAGGCAACATGAGACAAAACGACACAAAAAAAACTACCTCCCTCACCCACCGCCAGCAAGCCGCGCTTCCCCGCATCGCCGCCTCGCCTAACTTGTCTCAGGGTGCCCGCTCCGCCAGCATCGGCCGCGCGACCCTCGACTGCTAGCTCCCGGGACGAGCGTTTGCGCCAGGCCCTGGACAGCCCTCTAGTCCGACGCCGCCGACCTCGCCAGCGCCTGTCCTGAGCTTGTCGAAGGATCTCCCGCACGACCGCCTACCGCTGGCTGCAAGGCCTCACGCTCAAAGGCATCCCTGAACTACACAGCAGTAGTCTTTGTGCGGAGAGAAGCTCCTACTTCATGTAGGGAAACCAGAATCTCCCAGAAAGACTTTAGGACGAACGTTTCGTGATACAAAATGTTGCGCTCCTCACAGAATCCCCGAACGATCTTCTGCGCTTCTTTTAGATTGTACGGTGGCATGGACGGAAAAAGGTGATGCTCAATCTGATAGTTGAGTCCCCCAAACCAGAAATCGACAATACGGCTGCCCGTCATGTTTCGGGATGCCAGTACTTGCTGCCGCAAAAAGTCTGGAGGATTGTTTTCATCCCACATCATCATACCCTTATGATTGGGCGCGAATGAAGTGCTTAGGTATATCCCCAAGATTCCCTGATGAACGATGACAAACAACACTGCGTGCCAGAAGCTCAAAAAGAGCGAGAGTAAAGCGAAGTACACAACAAAATGCGAAAGCATGAGCAGTGGCTCGATCCAGCCAAATTTTAGTTTTTCGCCCCGCAGCAAGAACTGAATGCCTGCGGCCCGGAGACCTATGCCTTCCAGAAACAGCATCGGAGTAATGTAGAAAGCCTGATATCTCACGACAGATTGCAAGAATCTGCCTTTTGCAATCAGTTGCCCTTCATCGAAAGCAATGAGGGGTATTTCCAGATCGGGATCTTTGCCGACAGTATTCGGGTTTCCGTGGTGCGCATTGTGTTTCTTTACCCACCAGGTCCGGATCATGCCGACGAGAAAACCCACGGCTAGCCCGATCATATCGTTTCCCTTCTGAGAACGAGTTATCTGATTATGACCGGCGTCGTGACCAATAAACGCTATGTGAGCAAAGACAACGCCCAGAAACACCGCATTCAGAAGCTGAAACCACAGATTGTCCACCAGTATAAGAATCGCTAAGCTTATGCCCAGCAAGACCAGAGTATACAGAACCTTCACGGCGTAATACACCGGCCGCCTCTCCAGAAGTCCTGCTTGCGTAATGAGCGTTCTCAGCTCGTTGTATTCGATATTTCCCATGTTAACCAATTTGCACCCCAAATCGACTGTGTATTGCGGACGAGCAGACGTGCCCTAGTGCATCTCGAGGCAGCAACGAAATCTATGATACAAGGCCCACGCTAACCCAGGCGCTGGAAGAAGCCTTACTCATGCCCTGGTCTGTGCGGGTCAACCTGTGTGCTCTATCGCGTTGGTCAGACCTGACGTCGCCGCGCTCATCGCGAAAAAAGAAAGCCCGCCGGGCCACCTACCGCGCGGCGATGTTCAGAAGCCCAGTCCTGAGCTTGCCGAAGGATTTCCCCGGCACGTAGATGACCTTGGCGATCTGTTTGCCCTCGATGTGGGGCGCGACGCGCTGGGGTGCCGCTCCGCATCCCACGAGCTCTACTTTCGACAGGCACGAGCTTCTTGTTAAACGGGTCTACCCCAAGGAACAGCTGTTCAAGGGCTACGGACGCCAGCAATGCAACGCTGTTAGGCTCTCCAAACACAACAAGCATCGGAGCCTGCTCATCGCCGATCTTGACCAGCGCAGGGCCGATATCGAGCGAGCGCCGAATGTTATTGGCGAGGACGAAATTTCCGCTCTGCGTGGCGACGATACCAAGTTCATTCAGGATAGGCGAAGGAATAAATGGCAGCGTAGCCCCTGTGTCCGCCATCGCCTCGACCTCGATGAACCTTTCGCCGGACGGATCGCCTACTTGGATGGTGTGAAAGAAGTTTCCCATGTCTATATCCTATCACCCACGGCGTGGCACGGTTCCCTGACACCACAAATGCTGGTTCTCATTAAAGAACGCCGCCTACCGCGCGACGATGTTCACAAGCCTGCCCGGCACGTAGATGACCCTGGCGATCTGTTTGCCCTCGATATGGGCCGCGACGCGCTGGCTGGCCAGGGCCGTGGTCTTGGCCTCATCCTCGCTGACGGAGGCCGGCACTTCGATCTTGTCGCGGACGCGGCCATTGACCTGCACGACGAGGGTCACCACGTCGTCGGCGGCCAGGGCAGCGTCCCACTCGGGCAACGACTGGCTGTGAACGCTGGAAAGCTGATGGCTGGGAAACTTGGTTTTGAAGTTTGACCCTGCGCCGACGCGTCGGTGGCCGGTGCGCTCCCATAGCTCCTCGGCGATGTGGGGCGCCGAGGGCGCCAGCAGCAGCAGCAGCTTCTCCACGGCGTCGTTCCAGTCCTCCGACACAATGCCCTTGCGCTCCCACGCCTGGTTCAGCGAATTGGTGTACTCCATCAGCGCCGCCAAAGCCGTGTTGAACTTGAAGCGCTCCATGTCGTCCGTAACACGGCGGATAGTCTTGTGGACGCTACGCTGCAGG
>JAPULM010000088.1 GCA_027294925.1 bacterium | reverse complement strand
TTTCCCGCTTGACGGCCGGTCTCAATTTGTGCGTCAACATAGAAAACTATTCTGCGCCTGATAAAACGGGATTATAGGACGCAGGAATAGGCGCGGGGCAGGGAAGGGAATCACCGGAATCCATTGCATAGTTGGATACTTATGTAGACAATCAGCCCCTAACTCCTTAAACTCCGGGGTATTCCCCAGAGCCACAACAAGGAAACCGGTATGGCTGAGCTCCAACAGTTCCCTCATGGGCATCTTTTACAATTCTTCAGTGCCCCGAATCAAAACCTCGTGGCCCAGTACCTCTCGCTGTTACAAGCACGCCAGTATTCGCCTCTGACGCTGGAGCGCATTATCCGAACCCTCAAGGCCTTTTGTCATGCACTCCCAACCCCGCGCCGGATTGTCATCACACAAGATTTGGCCCAGACGACGGCTGAGGATATCGACACCTGGATACAAGCTGTCCAGATCAAGGGGCTTGCGCCTGCCACCATCCATGTTGCTCTCGGGACACTTCGTCAGATCTTCGCCTTTCTGATCGACGAAGGCTGCCTGATACGCCAACCCATCCGTCGCCACCGGCACCACATCATCCTGCCCCAGCATCTGCCCCGACCCATGGCCGAAGCCGATATTGTGGCCTTTTTTCGCGTCATTGATGCGGTACGGGATCGGTTAATGTTTCTTTTGATGTTGCGCTGTGGCCTGCGGGTACGGGAGGTGCAACACTTGACATGGGCCGTGATCAACTCGGAAGCGGGCTCAATCCGCATCGATAACGCCAAAGGCCAGGTTGATCGGGTGGTGTATTACACCCCTGATGTGGAACAGGCCCTCAGGCAGTACTATGGCCTACAGATCGGTGACGCCCCTTATGTCTTTCTCAGTCACTTTCAGCGCAAAGCGGGGCAACCCATCAGCAACCGTCTCATTCAGCACCTCATGACCACGTATTGTCAAAAGGCCCAGCTGACAACGCGCTATAGTTCACATTCTTTGCGCCACAGCTTTGCTACAATATTACTCAACGGCGGTGCCTCATTGGATGTCGTCAAAGAACTCATGGGCCATCGCTCCATTGACATGACCTTACGCTATACGCAACTCTACGACCACACCAAACGGCAGCAATACGACCAGGCCATGGCGCAGCTTGAAAGGCGTCAGAGCATTGGGAGGGTTTAAGCCATGGCGAGCACCAACGCCTGTATCGAGACGTTTCGGGGCTATCTCCAGCGCCGCAACTATGCAAGCCACACGGTGGAGAGCTATAGCCTTGATCTCCAGGTGTTCTTTGCTGATTGCGCGCCAACGCCAGCCACCGTCACGTATCAGGATGTGGAACGCTTTGTCGAGCGCCAGCATGCCCAAAACCTGGCCCCGACCACGATTAATCGGCGGCTCTATGCCCTGAAACATTTTTTTGATTTTCTGCTGGAGCACCGCATGGTCCTTGGCAATCCGGTCAAACCGAGCCATTTTGCCCGCGAGGGTCGGCCCTTACCGCGTGCCTTGTCGGTGAAGCAACTCAAGGCTCTTTTTGCTCAGATACGTCATCCGATGGACAAGGCGCTGTTTGGGCTGATGCTGCGCTGCGGCTTGCGGGTCTCCGAAGTGGTCGGGCTCAAGCATCACCAAATTGATTGGGATCAGCAGGCCCTGTTGATTGAGCAAGGTAAAGGACGCAAGGACCGCCGGGTCTACCTCTCAGCCGATGCCGCTGAGTGTTTACGAGCCTGCCTGCCCCTAAAGCCCAAAGGGGTTCCGGGTGACGCGGTGTTTTGGAACCGCAAGCGACCAACGGCTCCCTTGTCGGTGAAGGCGGTTCAGAAGAAAATGGAACGCTACGCCAAAGCCGCCGAGATTGAGGCCAGTTGCCACAGTCTGCGCCACACCTTTGCTTCTAATTTACTCGAGCATGGCGCGGAGCTGATTGCCATCAAGGATTTGCTAGGACATGCCTCGGTGAAGGCGAGTGAACGCTATGCTCGGCTATCCAACCAGAAGGTCAAACAAGAATATTTACGGACCATGCGCAAAGTGATGCAACAGAATAAAGTATGAGGAACGTAACGATGGCAGCACAACGACTTTCCGGGCTCCAGCGTCGTATGTTGCGCGATGTATATGATGCCGAAGCGCGTAGTGGGTGGAGCGTGTCGCCCAGCCACATCGAGCTCGTGCGTGCTCTGGGTGGCAACAAGGGTAATGTCAGCATGGGGTATCTGGTTAAAGCGGGACAGTGCCATAATGAACATGGTGCTTCGGTAACGAGCATCGTGTTCTCTGTATACTATCCGTTCTGATTTCACCGTATGAAGTGTACGTTTCAGCTGGCATTCAAGGAAGGCATATGAGTAATCCGGATGACCAAGATCAACGAACCGAAGCAGTTATTGGCAACAGCGATCAATTGAATTTTAATCAAGCCGTTGCCCTGTTTTTTAAGCATCTCAATACGGCACTGCAACTCCCTTGCGCCGTGACGGGTATCGAAGACTTCCGATGGGAAGAAATTTATGTCTTAGGGCCGGGTAACCCGAAAGAATATGATCGTTTGAAGAAGAACCAACCCTCGTATCGCGATCACTATGAACTCTTGCGTATTGAAAGCGGTGTGGCCTCCGAATGGATGCTGTTCAGGGGCGAAGACATCGCTGCCCATGTGCGACGCAAATCAGATGGCAAAACGTTTTGCCTTGGCCTTTCTGAGCTGGAAGTAGTTGAGAGACACGCCCGCAATTATCAACTTCTGGATGATTATGCCGTGTGGTTTGTCAATAATCGGTAAACGATCGCCTGGCAAATGACAACCGTCTTCAAGGAGTGATAACGTAATGGCAAACCGAAAAAAGAGCTGGCTTCCGAACACGCCGAAGCGGCCGAAATCTCAGGTGCCCCCAGCCATCAAAGCAGAAGTCGAGCACAGAGGCAACACACTGGTTGAATCCGTAATCAAACCGAAACATATCAAGTCGCCCCCGGACGATGCGGACTTCAATTACCTTGTGGATATTTATACCAAATGGTATCGCCAGTACTTCTATTTCTATGCCAAATATCACTGTCCCAGCCCGTCCGCGATGGCCCCTGATTTCGAGACAGGATTTGCTCGTCTGGAATACACGGGTAGCGGTACGTTCAACTTGTCGTACATGAGGCACACCGAGCAGTGGTGGGAAATCTATAGTGGTCTTTCCTTAGAAGAATGCTTCGAGGCAATTGAGGACGAACCGCATTTTATCCCCTAAGTGCATGCCGGTCAGACACAGAGGGTATGAGGTATCGAATGGAAGTTCATGTTGGGATCGAGACCCAGGGACCACCAACGGAAGAACGTTTGGAATCCCTCAGAAGAGCGGCCATACGATTCGCAGATAATCCGGCCAACATTTCGGTTACCCACACGGTGATGCCTGATTGTCACTGTCTCGTGACGCAGTTCACCATGAGGACAACCGCACAGTACAAAGTCGTTGATGATATCGCCAAGGGTTTCAAAATGGACATTTGGGACTTTGGCGACTACATGAATATGTGGATTACGTTTCCAAAAGGTAAGCCGAAGGCCCACAGGAAAGGCCGTGAGTCTTGAAGAACTTCGACTGTCGAGCCTCGGATGGAACGGCCCCAGCGGCATGATTTTTTAGGCGGGCGTTTCCGAACCTTTTCGAAATCATTTATCCCTCGCCGAGGTCTTGCCTCGGCCTTGGAAGCGAAAACGCGACATTGTTCTAACTCTCTGTATAGAACTGTCCCGCTTTAAGTGGATATCCTCCAACATGAGTTTGCGGAACCTCGAAGCCAAGAGTCTTGTCGCGGGTATCGGACGCTTGGTGGTAAAGCCGAATCCGTTTGGCTCACGCGGGAGGGTAAAATCGAGTGTCATTTTCCACATAAAGTTGTGATTAAGAGATAATAATCATGAAAACAATATATTATGGAGGGCAAAGAAAAGGATTGTCGCACATAACAAGGCCGTTCATGAGGAACCATGTCTCTCACCGATCGGCCACGTGCAAATGGCGTTGTATCATGGTAAGTTACACGATATAGTCGGGGTTGAGTTATTGTCGACATAAGGGGCAAAGTGTGCAACTTTGTCTGTGGCGTCGAGGTGTTTGATTACCTTTGCGTGGTGCGGGTTTCCGGTGCGTGATCAGGATCTCATTGAGATCTGTATCAAAATCGACAAAGGCCGAACGAAGAATGGCGGGGTAACTGGGGTTACGACGATCAAAAATTCTGACTTTCAGATACAGAATGCGGCAATCTGTCACTTGTCCAATCATGCAGCCTAACGCCTGCGGTGAGCGGCGCTTAGTCGATCTGCCCGCGCCCCTGCCCGCGCGGCGGCGCATCGCCTTCCCGGGTGATCTGCGCGCCCATCGAAAAGGCATGACCGGCGTACGGGCCTTCCCCGAAGCCATTCTCCCAGTGATCCACCACGCGCTGGCCCGTCACCGTGAGCGCCTCGTCACCGGCCAGGGACTGCACGACTCTGGGGTCATAGTAGCGCCCCCGAAAGAGCAGACGTCCATGGGCGTCGTTGATCTCCAC
>JAPULM010000087.1 GCA_027294925.1 bacterium | reverse complement strand
GAGTTGCGCACGCCGTTGACCAACCTGCGCGGTTATCTCGAAGCGTTGCGCGACAAGGTAACGGAGCCGACTCAGGAGATCTTTGACTTGTTGCACGGGGAAACGCTCCGTTTGGTAGCTCTGGTCGAAGATTTGCTCGAGTTGACCAAGGCTGAAGCTTCTCGGACAACCCTGCAGCGGCAGGAAATCGTCCTTCAGAAGCTCATCGTTAACGTCTTGGAGATGTTCGAAGCGCCGTTTATTGCGAAGGGCATCACGATCCAGGCCCAGATAGCGCGTGATGGAGACATGATCATGGTCGACCCGGACAAGCTCATACAGGCGCTACGTAATCTCCTTCAGAACGCCTTCCAGTACACCTCACCAGGAGGTCAGGTGAGGATTAGCACGGAGCGTACATCCAAAACCCTTAAAGTGATCGTCGCGAATACCGGCGATGGTATTTCCCAAGCCGATCTGCCGTTCATCTTCGAACGCTTCTATCGGGGCGAAAAATCGCGTTCCCGAGCGCGAGGTGGGGCAGGTATCGGACTGGCCATTGTCAAGGAATTGATCGAAGCCCATGGCGGTCAGGTGGGGGCAGAGAGCTCTGAGGCCCTAACCCGGGTCTGGTTTGCTCTGCCCGTCTAACCCTGCGTTTCCGCGTCTATCTTTACCGAAACTTTACATGTTCCTTATCCTCCCTTTACATGCCGCGGCTATGATCCCTGAGAAATAGGCTTGCTCGTGACAAACTGGAATGAGGAGGGGAGTATGGTAAACATGAGGCGCAGCGCCCAACGCATAAGAATATGGGGCAGTATCTTAGTGGGGATTTTTGTTCTGATGGTCTTCGGATGCAATGGCAATGATCACGATCGGACGTTCACATTGCGCATCGAAAACATCTCGCCGGCCTTTGAGTTCACTGCCAGCGGTAGTTTTGATACGCCTGCGGGAGCAACGGGGCCAGGGCCGATTGGCCCGGGTGGCGCTTATGAGCTGACCTTCAGCGCGGCGCCTGGCGATCGTCTGTCGTTTGTCACCATGTTTGTCCCCTCCAATGATTTTTTCTTCGCTCCGGATGAGGATGGCATTGTCTTGTTTGATGCGGGTAACATGCCGGTCACGGGCGACGTGACGGATCAAGTTATGCTCTGGGATGCAGGCACCGAAGTGAATCAGGAACCTGGCGTTGGCGCCGATCAAGTCCAACGGCAAGCCGCTCCGGGCACCGGTGCTCCCGACCCTGATAACAGGGTACGTATAGCCCCAGATACCTTTAACAATTTGCCGCCGACCAATGCGATCATACGCGTCACGCTAACGCCGATATCTGACACCCAGTTCACCCTACGCATCGAAAATGTCTCGGACGCAACCACCCTCTTGACCTCAGCAGCCTCCCCGGATGACATGCAAGCCGTACCGCTGTCTCCCGGTGTCTTCGTTGTGCATACGGGGGCTGCACCCTTGTTTACGGTGGGACAAGCGGATCGGGGTGAAGGCCTTGAGGCCATCGCGGAAGATGGCGATTCGAGTCAGCTGGCGGCGGCATTGGCGGACCGGACTGGTCTTACCGTACCGTTGTCGCCCGGTATCATCGCCGTGGATAACCAGGCAAATCTGCTCTTCACCGTGGGACAAGCGGATCGGGGTGAAGGCCTTGAAGGCATCGCGGAGGATGGCGATCCCAGCCAACTGGCGGCGTCATTGATGCTTCAGCTGGGTATTTCGTCAAGTGCACTCACCTTCAATACACCCGTGGGTGCAACTGCTCCGGCTCCGATTGGACCCGGCGGGGTCTATGCAATAACCTTCAGTGCGGACCCAGGCGATCAGCTCTCGTTCGTCACCATGTTTGTCCCTTCTAATGATTTTTTCTTCGCACCGGATGGAAATGGCATCGATTTGTTTAACGTCAATAATATCCCAGTCACGGGCGATGTAACTTCCCAGGTTCTACTCTGGGATGCAGGCACCGAAGTGAACCAGGAACCCGGAGTCGGTCCCGATCAGGTGCAACGACAAGCCGCCCCGAATACCGGCGCGCCCGATCCCGATGACACGGTGCGCCTGGCACCGGATACCTTTGGCAATCTCCCGCCGAGCGATACGATCTTGCGCGTTACGCTAACCCTGGAAGACTGACAAGCGGGCCGGAAATGATCCCTTCACGCTGTCCCCTGAGGCGGAGCCGTCCTCTTGATGCATGCTGGTCAAGCGGGGTATAATTTTGCCCTGAGAAGCGCTGAAGAGGCTTGAAGCGAGGAAGAGGATGAGGGGCGAGTCGTGCCAAGGGTCGAAATACCTGCCATAGATGAGGCAGAAATCGTTCTATATCGGGACTTCTTCACACCTGAAGAAAATACTGAGTTCTACCAGGATTTGCTGGCCAACACGGCATGGCAGCAGCGGCGTACGCGGTTTGGTCGGGCAGTGCCTCGGCTTACCGCATTTTACGGCGATACCGAAAAGACGTATGCCTACTCGGGTATTGTTGAACATCCTCGCCCCTGGACGCCGACCCTCTTGGTGATCAAGCATCGAATCGAAGCGGTTGCCGATGTACGGTTTAACACGGTCTTGCTGAACCTGTACCGACATGAACGTGATAGCGTGGCCTGGCATAGCGATGACGAAGAAGAATTGGGTCATAATCCTGTCATCGCGTCAGTTAGTTTCGGTGCCGAGCGTCTGTTCCGATTACGCCACAAAGCAAGACAGCAACCACATGTCGATCTGATATTGCCACCTGGCAGTTTGCTATTGATGGGAGGTGAAACCCAGCACCATTGGCAACACTGCCTACCCAAAGCCAAACAACCGCATCGCCCCAGACTCAATCTGACCTACCGGCTCATCAATGAGGGTCACGTCTTGAATGATGAATAACCTATCATCGCCGAACACGGGTTTGCAGCCGACTGCCTACAGCATACGCTCCTCCGTGGCTCCCGTTTTCGGTAGGGGCAGACACTCAGCGTTCGGTGAATCTTCAGCATCAAGTGACGACGGCATCGTATGACGTATAGCAGATACCACCTGGGCGAACTGTGATAGTCGGAGGCACGGGGTTTCTCGGCTTAAATCGTCCTAAGGTGTCGGGAATACGTGTAGTGTTCAAGGCCAAGGTGATTGGCAACAAAGGACAGTTCAGCGACCGAATCGAGATTAAAAGGCCGAAGGTTGGGGTTGATACGGCACTCGATTCAGCACGCCGCGTTTTGCTTTGCCATATCTGGCCAGCTCATACAGCCCAGGATAAGGGTTCTCCAAATCGATTTGACCTGGCCGGCGGCGTTCTGCGACAGCCTTCCCTCGGTCCGTAACCGGTATTACCTCGCCACTCCGAACAAGACGGATGTATGCGCTAACCCACCCCTAGGCGTATCGGCCAGAGCTTCTGTGACGCTCTGAGTGACAGCTCTGTGCTGCTTAGTCGGTTTTAGGCATCGTGATGACAATTGTCGGGTTGTTGAGATATTTTTGCGCCACCCGTAGCACATCTGCTTTGCTAACCGCCAATAGGCGTTGTTGATGGTGGCGGCTGAAGTCGTAACCCAGACCATAAAGCTCATTAAGTGCCGCGTCACTGGCAAGCTGGCTGTTGGTCTGCATGTTGAGCTGGTCAGCAATGATGGCCAGCTCTTTGGCACGCACCAACTCTTGGTCGGTGATGTCGCCGGCCTTGGCTTTTGCAACGTTTTTAAGAATAATTGCAATCACCTCGTCGGCTTGTTGCGGTTGCGTGGCGGCCATCACACCGAAGTAGCCGGGCTCCAGTCCTAGCCAATTAAATGCATGCACGACATAGACCAGTTGCTTGCCGCGCAGTTCGGTGTGTAGCCAGCCGCCTGGAAAGCCGATGCCTGAGATGACGCCGTCAAGGATGTCGAGCGCCGGTCTGTCTTCGGCGTTGTAGATGGTTGTACCGGGATAGCCCAAGTAGATCGCCGCCACTTGTTTCTGGGTAGGTTTGATGTGGCGCAGGGTCTTACGGTGGGCGGGCTCGCTTGGTACTTGAGGGAAATCCACTGCTTGTCCTGGTTGGAAGCCGGTAAATGCCTGTTCAACAGCAGTAATGGTAGATTCAACATGAATATCACCAAAAATAGCTAGGACCATATTTTGCGGTCTGAGGTAATTCTGCTGGAAAGCGATAACATCCTGACGCCGAATTTGCTGCAAGGCGCTCGGGTTGCCTTCCGGCAGCATACGATAGGGGCTAACGGTGAAGTGTTTGGCGCGAAATAGGCGCCGCACTTCGGCGCCCCAATCATCATCCTGACGCGCCAGGGCAGCTAACATCAGACGCCGCATTTTTTCCAGCTCTTGGCTTGGAAAGGTAGGGTTTATCATCACATCGGCATAAACTTGCAGCGCGGTGTGGAAATCATTCTTCAACGTCGTCGCCTTAATAAAAAAACTGTTGTTACCCGAGTCCGCCCCAATATTGCCGCCCATTGCATCGAATGTGGTGGCGATGTCGTCTGCACTGCGTGTTGTGGTGCCTTTGAGTAACAAGCGCGACATCAGCTTTGAAAGCCCATTGGTCTCGGGAGTTTCGACGCGAACGCCGCCTTTAAAGTAGGCATGCATCGTCACTATAGGTAAAGATGGATTGGGTTTGAGTAGGAGGGTCATGCCGTTTGATAGGATTTTTTTAGTTACCTGCTGTGTTTGTGTCTGCCGGCTACTTGATGCAACGGGGGTGTTTTTACGCTTGGGACGGACAACGGTAACGACCAGTGAGTCGTCGCGAAAATAGTGTTGCGCCACCCGTTGGATATCATCAGCCGTTACGCGCTGGATATTCTCGACGTAGGTATTGCTGAAATTGGCATCGAACGTACTGAGCATGTTGATGCCTAGGTTGCGGGCACGTGCTTGTACCGTTTGACGATCAAAGACGTGTTCAGCAATTTTTTGTTTCTTCGCCGTGGCCAGTTCTTCTTTAGACACCGGTTCTGTCTTAAAACGCTTTAATTCTTGCAAAATGGACGACTCGGCAGCTGCAAGGTTGTCCGCTTCGAGGGTCGCCGAGACCATTAGACTGCCAGGGGCATAAGACGGCGTAAATGAACTGGAATGGATATTGTAGACCAATTGTTGTTCGTCTTTGATGCGTTTGACCAGACGTGAGCTATCGCCATTCGAGAGAATATGAGACAGTACATCGAGTGGATACAGGTCCGCATGCGTCAGATCAACGGTGCGAAATGAAACCATCATGCGGGCTTGCGCGATTGCCATTTCCTTCTCGACCGTGCGCTTGCCGACTTGCGGCGGCTCCGATGGTAGGGTAATGGCTGGAATGTGCCGCCGTTGGCCATGTCCAAATGCCTTGCGGATGTTTATCATGGCGTTATCAGTTTGTACATCACCTACCACCACCACAATCATATTGTTGGGCGCATACATGCGGTGATAATAGATCACTAAATCGTCGCGACTTACTTGTTGCACGAGTTCCTTGTAGCCGATGACCGGATAACGGGCTGGATGTACCTTGTAGCGGGTCACCGTGTTGGTTTGGAATAAAATACGTCTGGGGTTATCGAGACCCTGTTCGATCTCACGCTGAACGACGCCTTTTTCACGCTCAAATTCATCAGGTTCAATCTTGCTGTTGAGCATCCAATCAGCCAGTAGATCAAGGGCGGTTGGCCAGTGTTCGGTCGTGGTGTTGATATAGTACGCAGTGTGATCCGTTGTGGTATACGCATTGGTGTTATTGCCGATGTGCTCCAGCAAGGCTCGACTTTCCGCTTCCGTACGTGTGCTGGTGGTTCCGCCATGAATGATGTGTTCGAAAAAATGCGAGATACCGCTACCGAGGTATTCTTGCTCGTAGATGCTCCCCGTGCGCACGAACACCTGCACAGCGACGACGGGATTGGTATGGTTCTCCTCGATCAAGACAGTCAAACCATTGTCCAAAACTTCCTGGTGGACGGCCGCATGGGCTTGGACGGATACTACGAGCCATAGCAGCAGGCATGGTAAGCTCGATTTGGGTCGACGTCGCATAGCCTTTTTCTCCGGATTTTGCTGTTCATCTATAGGGCTTCCAGCCCATGTTGTGATATTCTGCTAAGGTAACAGGGGAGCGGCGAGATAAATTCGCATCCAGCAGGTTATTTTAGCAAGAAACGCAGCTCTTCAGCACGTTCAACATGACTTAGCGGTTTGATTTCCCCTTGCGAGCGTGGGCTACCAACTGCCTTCCAAAGCAAGCCGCATGCCTACATTTCGTCTTAACGGAGGTAGCACCATGGCAACTGCAGTTGAACAGGTCAATAGCATCCGGACACAGATATTGGATGATCTCAAAGCATTGGTACGAATTCCCACTGTCAATCCGCCAGGTTCGCATTATCAGGCGTTATGTGAATATGTCATGACACGCATGCGACAGATGGACTGTGAGGTGGAGCTGGTCCAGGTGCCGACGTCCTATGAGAACGAGTTGTACCCGTTTGGCAAAGGCCATCCGCGTATGAGTCTGGTAGGACGCTATCGCAAGAGTCGGGAAGAACGGCCCGGTTTGCACCTGAGTGGCCACTATGATGTGGTGCCTGCAGGTTCGAGCTGGCAGCGTGATCCATTTAACCCACAAGAAGAAGATGGTCGTTTGTATGGCCTCGGCACCTCCGATATGAAAGGGGGAATCGCCAGTGTGATGGGGGTCATGCAGGCACTGCATGAAACGAATACGACCTTGCGCAACGGGCTGACGTTTTCCTTCACGCCGGATGAAGAGACCGGTGGCATGGCGGGGATGGGTTATCTGGTCAAGCAAGGCGTTATCAAGGCTGACTATGGCCTGATCACCGAACCGTCTCAGCCTCACTTCGTCCGTATTGGTCACCGTGGTGTGCTGTGGGTTGAAGTGGTTACAAAGGGTAAAACGGCGCATGCCAGCATGCCGTATCGTGGCGTCAATGCGTTTAAAAAGCTGCTTCGTGTGGCTGAGGGCCTGGAAGACCTGGAACGAGAGCTGGAGGGTAAAGTTACCGCGGCGCCGGTTATGGCTGAACAGGAGAAGCACCCCACCATTTGTATTGGTAGTGTTGTCAAGGGTGGGGTCAAAACCAACGTGGTGCCGGATGAGTGCTCGATGATGCTTGATCGGCGGCTGATTCCTGAGGAAACCGTCCAAGAGGCTTTTAGCGAGATCCGTTCAATTGTCGAAATATTGCAACAGAACGATTCGGAAATGCGGGTCGAACTAAATCAACACTTGGGTATCGAGGCCGCTTCCATTGCGGCCGATAGCGTGCTCAGTCAGGCCGTTGCCACATGCCATGCTCAGATCTATGGGCGTGAGCCATCGATTGCCATTTCGCCGGGCTTCAACGATACCCATTATCTGATTCGAGATATGGGCATACCGGCCCTGACTTACGGTCCCGGGACCACTGCTACGGCGCACACCCCGGATGAGTACATCGTGATTGATGATCTTTACCAAGCAACGCAGGTGATCATTCAAACGGCGCTTACCTTGTTGGGTTAGTTAGAGACATGTGGCTGGAAAGCGACCGTGATGGGAGCGGCTAGGGGCCCTTAGGACAATCCTCTTGCTCAACCGCCAGACGGTATAAGCGCCAGGTCCATTCAATGTCGCTGAGGGCACGGTGATGGTCTTCACCATCGCGAACGATGTTGTAATGTTTGGCCAAGGTGCCAAGGCCAAGATGTAGAGCAGCTGGAAGTTTTCTGGTCAGTTGGAGTCGCTTGTAAAGGCTCCATACGTCAAAAATGTGATAGTCGAAGCGCCACTCTAGGCCGTAGCATTGGTAGGCTCTAAAAAGGAATGCTTCGTCAAATTTTGTATTCCATCCGCTGATGATGGCGTCATCTGCGCAGCGGCTATCAAATTGGCGCAAGACTTCATCTAGGGCAGGGGCGTTGTCAATATTTTTGCGACTGATCTTATGGACCTTGGCGGCATCGCCGCTGTGTTCAACATCACCAGGGTTGGACAGCGCTTGAAAAGTTTCTGCTTCGCGTTTTCCATCGGTTTCAAATATACAGCCGAATTCGATAATGCCATGTTTGTCGAGGTCGAGGCCTGTGGTTTCCAGGTCGACGAAAACGAGTTGCGCCATGTGTGCACCCATATGAGTTGCTGCTGCGTGATAAAACAACGGCTTAAGCCGGAATGAAGACCATTGCTGCGTAATCTTAACTATCATACAAGAGATTGCCAGGCACGGCCAGATGTTTTCTAGCTTTTGTTTCAGTCAATTTTTTGCTACTCTTGACCAAACGGCTGTTTGGTAGATGGTTTGAAACGATTTGTAAGTTTGCCGGCAACCGTTCGTGATCAATGATTAATGTGAGTTGTAGTATACTGATAACGAGGCATATTAAGAAACCGTATGGAAATCCTTTTCATTTTCATTCTTTGCCATAGCTGTTAGGGGTGGGTTTGTTTTGATCGGGTAAAGAGGTTCTAGTGAATTTTCAGACGATTTTTTAGACTATAGTATTCATCTTGAAAGGTGTAGGTCGTAAGTATGCAGACGCAATTTGCTACGGTTCGAGAACGCTATATGGATGAGCTTGTCGAACAGGGCTGGTACGATGTGCGCACATTTAGTAAAAAACTACGCCGCACGCTGAAGACCCCGGACTATCTCCTGGAACTGTTTGAGCAAGGTAATGTAACGGCAGTTGAGATGCACAGCCACACGCCGCGTTCGGATGGCCTGATTGAACCCGAACGTATCATGTCTTGGACGAATGCCTTATACCGCAAAGGCTATTTTCGCCATCAGCATGTGTCCGTGCCGCTTGTCGTGATGATTACCGATCATGATTATATCTACGCGTCGAATGATCTCGCAGCCATTGTCGCTGATGATGACTTACGGTTTCTGAATGGGACGGAGGTGAGCACCGAGCATGGCCATGTGCTTTATTATGGCTCCCATCCTGAAGTGATTAAGTCGTATGAGCTGGACCGTCCACAGCTCACGGTCAAACCAACCGGGCACGAATTTCTCGATATGATCAAGTCGTTAGAAGCTGGTGTTGCCTTTCCCTCACATCCCTATCGTGAAACCAGTATGCTGCGTGAAGTGCCCGAAGATGAGCTGGCTGGATCGCTTGTCGCACTAGAAATTCTGAATGGTAAAACGCCTGCCGATCAAAACCTGATGGCCATCAAATACGCCAAGAAACATGGTATTCGTGGCATCGGCGGCAGCGACGCACATCAGATGTCTCGCCTTTATTCCTATGTGACATTGTTTGACGGCCCAATTCGTAGTGTGGCGGATTTAGTCATTGCCCTGCGTGATGGTGACTTCTTTCCTGTGCATGGCGAACACCTCCACTTTAAGAAGGACTAAACGGTGCAGGGCTCATACGTCCTGGGAATTGATATCGGGGGCACCTTTACGGATATGGTGCTCTTGCATACCCAAACCTCTGAGGTGCTCATCCACAAATGCCTGACGACCCCTGCCAATCCTGCTGAGGGCGTGATGCAGGGTCTGACGGCTTGGTTTGAGCAAATCCAGCTTCCGACCGCAAGGGTAGGTTCAATCATTCACGCCACCACCTTGATTACGAATAGTTTAATTGAGGGCAAAGGTGCCCTAACCGGTCTTATTACCACTCAAGGGTGCCGAGATGTTCTGGCCATTGGGCGAGAAAACCGCTATGACCTATACGATTTGAATTTGCAGCTTCCAACCCCACTTGTTCCCCGCCGCCTGCGTCGTGAGGTGAGCGAGCGCATGAGCAATCAAGGCGAGGTCTATACCCCCCTGGATGTCGCTGGCCTCAAACAAGAAGCCGATATTTTGCTTGAGGCCGGTGTGCAGTCTTTGGCCGTCTGTTTCTTACATGCGCATGTCAATGATCAACACGAGCAGGAAGCTCAGCGCATTCTTGCTCAGATGTATCCCGATTTGTTTGTCAGTTTGTCATCTGTTATTGCACGTGAAGTCGGCGAATATGAGCGCACCTCGACCACGGTGGTGAATGCCTACGTACAGCCCTTGGCGCAGCGTTATCTTGACGAGTTGCAGCAACGTCTACGGGGTTTCGGCTTGCAGGGGGAAGTGGCGATTATGTTGTCGAGCGGTGGTGTGGCGACCGTCAAAACTGCTGTCCAAGCACCGGTTAAGATGATTGAATCCGGTCCCGCCGCCGGGGCGCTTGCCGGCCGTTTTTTTGGCGATCAAGCTGGCCACTCACAAGTGATTGCGTTTGATATGGGTGGCACGACTGCCAAAGCCTGTTTGATCGATGATGGTGAGCCGGTGGTCACCTTTAAATTCGAAGCCGCTCGCGTGCAACGCTTTAAGAAAGGCAGCGGCTACCCGTTACAAATCCCAGCGATTGATTTGTTGGAAGTGGGCGCCGGGGGAGGCAGTATCGCTCGGGTCGATGACATGGGGCTTTTGAAGGTTGGCCCACAGAGCGCCGCAGCTGAGCCTGGTCCGGCTTGCTATGGCCGGGGCGGCGACCAACCTACCGTGACCGATGCCGATTTGCTCTTGGGTTATCTGAACCCGGATTATTTTCTCGGCGGCGCCATGCGTCTGCATCATGCTGCGGCGGTGCATGCCGTTCAAGGTCAAATTGCCCGACCCCTCGGTTTGGATTTAACCCGTGCCGCCTGGGGCATTCACGACATCATTAATGAACAAATGGCCAGTGCGATGCGGGTTCATATCGCTGAAAAGGGTCGTGATCCGCGCCATTACACCATCGTGGCAATGGGTGGGGCGGGACCGTTGCATGCCTACCGTATTGCTGAAAAGCTCCACATCAGTCGCATTCTGTGCCCGTTAGCGGCCGGCGTTGCATCGACCATAGGCCTTCTAGTTGCACCGCCAAAAGTAGATTTGGTGCACTCGCGTGTATGGCGTTTGAATGAGTTGGATTGGTCGATGTTAAATCAACTGTATGATGAACTTCAGGCTCAGGCGGAAACCGTCTTGCAGCCGATGGGCGTGACGGCGAAGGATTTGGCCTTGCAGCGTCTGGCCGATTTGCGCTATGTTGGTCAGGGGCATCAAATCGTTGTGCCGTTGCCGGATGGCAGGTTGGGTCCGCAACATGAAGCCGAGATTGCGGACAATTTTGATCAAATCTACCAGCGGTTGTATGGGCGTTCACTGCCCGGTGTACCGATTGAAGGCATCACCTGGCGTCTCACCGCTCTAGGGGCACCGACCGCTATGCCGTACGGTGTCGTTGAACAGCGGTCGGGCGCCAATGGCGCGACGCATCCGGCGCCTCGCTCCATTTATTTGCCAGAGCTCGGCGATTTTACCCAGGTCCCGGTGTACAATCGTTATGCGTTGTCGCCGCATAGCACGTTTAACGGCCCGGCGGTGATCGAAGAGCGGGAATCAACCGTCGTTATTGGGACGCAAAGTTGTGCCGAGATAGATGCGTTTGGCAACCTCAGCGTCAGTTTACGTGGTGACGCTTGAATAGAGAAAGGGATGATGTTGCCTACACCAGTCGATTGGTACTACCATCGTAAGGGATGAGTGACCTGCAAACGAGCCTCCAGGTTCCTGGAGGAACATCAAATTGAGGTTGTTGAAACCGTCAGCGCCAGTAAAAAACTACAGCGCGATGACGCCATCTCAATGGTGCGTCAAGCGCGTCGCTTGATCGCGGCGAAAGGCAACAAGGTCATCCGGGTTGATCTTGATGACCACCCATCGGATGATGAGATAGCCAAATTGATGCTGGGTCCAACCGGCAATATGCGCGCACCGACCATGCGGATAGGTGAGACCCTTCTGGTCGGTTATAATGAGGATGTGTTTAATTCTGAACTGGGTTAAACTCGGACTGTACAAAATTGCATTGTGGCAGCGTATGGATTGGGACAGATTCCAAATCTGTCCCCGTGAGGGTGTTTTTGATAGGAGAATAATCAGATGGCAAAAGAAGTAACCGTTTACAGCAATGTTGGTTGAGGCCCTTGCCATCAAGCGATGGAGTATCTATCGCAAAAGGGTATTCCGTTTACCGAGAGGAATGTGGCAACGGACCAAAATGCCGTGCAGGAATTGATGAGCTTAGGACTGCGGTCATTACCGGTCATCATCATTGGCGAAGAGCGGCTCAGCGGTTTCAACCCGGCCGCCATTGATGCGGCATTAGCGAGTTAGGGAAAAAGGCTCGCCAGCCAGACAACGTTCGGTGACACCGTCATGCCCAGGGGACTTCCTGCGGCTGACGGTGCAGTCTGAGGTGTGCGAATCTCACACCATCAAAGGATGCTAGGCTAATCAGCCGCCTTTGCCCGATGTCGTAAGGCGCGTCCTTTGTCCGGGTGAGGATCCTTGACCAGCCCATAAACTTGCCTGCCTTCGTGGTCTTCAGGCAGATACTCGGTAATCGGCACCCCCTCCGGGTTCAAAAACAACAGGCAGTGGCAATATTTATAAATTTGCATCTCATCGCAGGCGCAGATCCAACGTCGTTCTTTCGCTTCAGCTTGCTTGTCGGGATAAAAATTGCATGGACAAAGCGGCTTACCAACCTCCTCAATATTCCGCGCCAGGCCCTCGACCACCGTTTCGGTGACCAACTTATCCGGATGCAGATAGGTGCCGGATTTCTCTGCAAACTTCTCAGCATATTTTTGCATTTTCAGGATATTTTTCTCACTTGGTTTATCCATCACGGTTGATCTCCATTTTATTGCATAATGGGCCAGATAAATACGCTGGCATTCATTTTCTACAAAAACACAAATTATTATCCACCGGCTTAGTGGCGTTTGTCTACATGTAGGGGCTTGGGCATTAACTAGATAATGCGTCTATTTTTTGTGCCAAACTAAAATCCAGGTCACTGACGCCGCCTACATCATGGGTGTTGAGGGCAATGTTGACACGATTGTAAACATTTGACCAATCGGGATGATGATTCATCCCCTCAGCTAGTAACGCAACGCTTGACATGAAGCCAAATGCCTCAACAAATGAGGCAAAGTTGAAACTGTTTTGCAACTTGCCATCGGTGTAGCTCCAACCCGGTACTTCAGACAATCGGGAGGCGATTTCCGCCTCTGACAGTTTGCGCATCTCAGCCATTAAAATAGCTCCTCAGGTGACCTTGGTAATCAATGCATTCAACAGTTCAACAATACTCCGATGGACGTTGGCCGGCAACCCATCTACGGTTGCTTCGAAGCGGCCGGTGATGCCATCGGCAGCGCCGGCCTGTACGCAGGCATTGATGAGGTCCAACTCTTGTTGCGCGCTGTGCAACAGTTGCGGCTTGCCTAGTATCGCCGCTAAGCAAGCAACTATACCATAAGCTCCCCAATTGGCAACTGCAGCCGTGACCAGATGGGCGGTTTTGGTCACGGTGGCTAAGCCGCCGCCACATGGACACTGGCAAACATCGGCATAGGGTTTATAACGCCGCACGACGTCTTCAATAATCCCGAAGCCGATATCGTTGCCATTATCCCCCACCCCAATGGTCGGAATATTAACGGCATGGGCAGCGTCAAGAAGAAATTCAATAGGGGCACGGGCACCATCGGGGATGGCGACACCCATGGCGCTATGTGCGACGCCTAGATGATTGGGTCCCACCTTCTCGGTAACCACGATGACGGCGGGTTGTAATTGTGTGATGAGGCTTGCGGCTGCTTCATGAGCCATTGCAGCATCGGTTGGGAAACGCTGAAACACCACGTCCGCTGCTTGGCTCTGATTTGCCTCGGGGGTGAAGTTCGGCTGGACCGAGAGCCCCAGGCTTTGACAACAGGCGATCATCGGCGCTTCAATTTCAGCCTCACCGAGAACCCAGGGCGTTGCTTGCAGGCCGTGACGTACCGCCTGAGCCAAGGCGGCAGCCCCAGGTGGTCCATCGGTTTCGCCTTGCGGTAAGCGTTCAGGGTGACAAAAGCCGGTTGCAATAAGCACCGTGCTACCGGGTTGTACGCGTTGCAAACATTGCGCAGCAGTCAAGCATAAGGGGAGGTCTGTTTGTTGTCTAACCGCCTTATAGAAATGTCCGATATAGCCGCCGGTCGGTCCTGGGGGACGTAAATCTAAGGCGCATAATTGGTCAATTTGTTCAGCCAGTTGGTAAATAATCGCGTCTGATGTCACCTCTGTCTCCAATCAAATGCCATACGCGTTATTGCAGTCAGCATGACATAACTGGCCGGCGGAAGTCTACTATTTTTATTGCCGATGATTTGCTACTATAGAAACGCAAGCAGGATTTATAAATGAGGGTGTATCCAAAACGTATTCCTAAAAAAAAAAGGAAACCTATTGGTGAACTTTGATCCCATCTCGCTTGAAATTTTGTGGAATCGGCTGGTCGCCATTACGGATGAGGCTGCTGCTACACTGATCCGCACGTCATTTTCGACCATTGTACGTGAATCGCTTGACTTTGCATGTGTGTTGCTTGATGCACAAGGACGGTCATTGGCGCAGTGTACGGTGGCGCCGCCGTCATTTATTGGCACCCTACCGCGGACGGTCAAAGGTCTTACCAAAGAATTTCCGCCTGACACCTTGCAGGATGGGGATGTCCTAATTACCAATGATCCCTGGATTGGCACCGGGCATCTGCCTGATCTTAACATGGCCAAGCCGATTTTCTATCGTGGCCGTCTGATTGCCTATGCCGCCAGCGTCTCACACCTGCCCGACATTGGCGGTCGCATCCGCTCGCCGGATGCGCGTGAAGTGTATGAAGAGGGTTTGCAGATTCCACCCTGGAAATTGCTCGAAGGTGGTCAGCAGGATGACAAGTTGATCCGTTTGATTCGTCATAATGTCAGGGTACCGGACCGGGTCATGGGAGATATTTGGAGTCAACTGGCTGCTAATCAACTGATGCAGCGCCGTCTTATCGAATTGCTGGAAGAACAGGGACTTGCCGACCTCGAGGCGCTTGCCGATGATATTGTCAGCACGTCTCGGCAGGCGATGATACGAGCCATTGGCGACATGCCGAAGGGCGAGTATGTTTACCGTATTCAGACCGACGGATTCGATGCGCCGTTCACCTTGGCGGCGACTGTCCGTGTGTTAGAAGATCGGATTCAGGTCGACTATACGGGCACCTCGCCGCAGGCTGATCGCGGACTCAATGTGGTGCCGAATTACACCTTTGCCTTTACCGCCTATGCGTTGAAATGCCTTTTAGCACCGCAGTTACTCAACAATGAAGGGTGTTTCGAACCGATTGAGGTCATTGCTCCGGCCGGATGTTTGCTCAACCCCATCTATCCTGCGGCGGTTGGCGCGCGCGCTATAACCGGCCATTTTTTGCCCACCGTCATCTTTGGGGCGCTATCGCAGGCCTACCCGGGGCGCATGCAAGCAGCCAGCGCCGGCTGTTTGTGGGCCATGCAATATACCGGCTTTGACAGTCGTGGTGAGCGCTTTAGCAACCTGTTCTTTATCAATGGCGGTCAAGGCGCTTGCAGGGATCGCGATGGTGTTTCCTGCATCAGCTTTCCCGGCAATATCTCCAATACCCCGATCGAGATGATTGAGGAAACGCCAATTCTGGTCGAGGCGAAGGCGATTCGTGAGAATTCAGGTGGGGCAGGGCGGTTCCGAGGTGGGCACGGGCAGGTCATGGCCATTCGGGTGCTGAATCCGACGCCGTTGACTGTTAGTTTCCTGTCCGACCGTACGAAAATTGCTGCGCCTGGTTTTGCCGGTGGTCAGGATGGGAGGTTGGGCAGCGTGACGTTAAATGGCATGCCGGTTAACCCCAAAGAAACACTGATTGCGCAAGCGGGTGATCTGATTGTGCTCAGTACGCCAGGCGGCGCAGGTTACGGCGATGCGCAGGAGCGCAACCCCGGTCATGTGCAGGGTGATATCGAGGCAGACCTGCTGAGTACGGCTGATGCGCAGCAGCATTATGGCTGGACAGGCGCATGATCATTGGGATAGCCCTACTGCTTTCGATTCTAGTTCTGTTTGTCTTTGGACGCCTATGGGCCGGTGGTGGCAAGGCACTGCAGGAGGCGGAAGGCTCCGGCATTATCGAATCCATCCCCGATGCCTTGGAGCAATACCCCGTGCCATCGCACACGTTGACCATCATGTCATTTAATCTCGCCTATGCTCTGGGTGGAGAGCATAGCGCTGCTCAGTCGTCTGATCCCGCCGCAGTCTATGACCGGCTGGACCAAATAGTGGAAACCATTGCCGCCTCAGGGGCAGACGTGGCGTTGTTGCAGGCGGTTGACTTCGCTAGCCAGCGCTCGCATGATATCGATCAATTATACTATATAGCGGCGGCTCTAGGGTGGGGGTTTGCTGCCCGTGCAACCACCTGGCAATGCCGTTATCTGCCATTCCCGTTGTGGCCATCGGGTCGCCCGCTCGGCCGGGTGCGGGCCGGTATGGGGGTGATCAGCCGTTTGCCGCTAGTGCAAAATACCCGTCGGCGATTGTTGCCTTCAGGAGCAAACGCTTTGGCGGCGCCTTTCCTTCCTAGTCATATGGTGCAAATGGTGGATGTACAATGCGGCGCCCAGATGATTCGACTGTTTAATGTGCACTTGCATGGTGCTGAGGCGACGACGCGACAGCAACAGGCACAGGCGTTGGTGGCTTTCGTGCAACCGGTCTCGACATCAAGCAGTGTGCTAATGGGTTCCTTCAATGCCGCTGTACAGTCCTCAGACACGACGATGTGCTTCATCATCGATGGCTTACGCGAGCGCTACCGGATTGCTAAGGATACGGGGTTGACCTACCCTGCTACGGCACCACATTCGCGTTTTGATCAGGTGTTTACCACAAGTGGTTTGGAGGTGCTTGAAACGCGGGTAGCGAGGCAGGCTTTACCTGTAACAGACCATCTGCCTCTGGTAACGCATCTGCGTTGGCAATTACCCATGTTCATGCAAGATGGGAGAAGCACACATGAGCGTCACTAATCTTGTCGGCAGCTTGCTCCGTGGCCTGGTCGAATGATTATAATGCCCCAAATACCGATCCCATAACTACTACCAGGAGGATATCTGACGTGAGTTATGCCCAACCCTATGCCGGCGTAAAGATCGTCGATTTGAGCCAGGCAATCGCCGGTCCCTATGCGGCTTCCCTTCTGGCCCAGCAAGGCGCTGAAGTAATCAAAGTCGAACCGCATCGCGGCGATTGGATGCGCTGGACGGGATATACAGTTGGCGATCATTCTGCGCTGTCAATTATCGCCAACCTGGGAAAGCGTAGCATCGTTGTCAATCTGAAAACGGCAGAAGGGTTGGACATTGTCTGTCAACTCGTTGCCGACGCGGACATCTTTATTGAGAGCTTCCGGCCTGGCGTCATCGCACGGCTTGGATTGAGCTACGATACGGTTGCGGCCCTCAATCCGCGTCTTATTTATCTCTCGGTCTCCGGCTTTGGACAACACGGACCGTTGCGGGAACGACCGGGTACCGACAGCGTGATGCAGGCCTTTTCGGGTTTTATGTCAGTCAATAAGGGCAATGATGGCGTGCCACACCGGGCGGGCTTGTTTCATGCCGATCTCTCTACGGCGCTCTACAACCTGCAAGCGCTCCAGTCGGCGTTGTGGGCGCGGCAATCGGCGCGCCACGGGTGTTATATCGAAAATAGTCTGCTGCGGGGCGCCGCCGCCTTTCACAACATGAATCTATTGACGGAACATCTGGCAGGCCCTGACAACCGGCCTGGGGTTTACCCTTCGCTGACCTTCGAAACCGCGGACGGCTTTATCAATCTGGCGGTAATTTACGATGCTGAATTCCCAGTACTGTGCGACATCCTCGGGCTGTCCGAGTTCCGCGATCATGCCGATTACCAGACGGCCGCGCAACGCTATGCGCGACGCGACGTGCTGGAGCCAGCCTTGCGGGAGGTCATCCAGCGTGAGTCCACCGATTACTGGTGCGAGCGCCTCACCACCAGCCGGTTGCTGAATGAGCGAGTCAACACCTACACGGAATTTCTTAGTCATTCGCAACCGACTGAAAGCGGCGCCATTGCCTGGGTTGAACACCCGCATACCGGCAAAATCCCGCTGGCCAATGCCGCCGGCATACGGCCGCATGATCCGCATCAACCCATACACGCGCCTGCACTTGGCGAGCACACAAGTGCGATTCTCAAGGAACTCGGCTACAGCGCCGAACGCATCGACGATTTGATGACGCGTGGCGTTGTAGGCGCACAGCATGCTGAGGGTTAACGGCTAAATCGCCAAGGAGAACGCCATGAACTTCGGGATGTTTACGGATTTCCACGTGCGAGACAATATGTCGCAAACGGCGGCCTTTGAGGAGTCGTTCAATCAGGTGGATATGGCCGAACAGCTCGGCATCGACACCGTCTGGCATCACCGGTCTAGTGATGGAGATGAACTATGGCGGTCGGATTCCCTATGACCGGGTCATTAACTCGATACGACTACTCACCGACAAGGTGATCCCGAAATTCAAGTAGACCAGATAGAAATAGGAGGCATGGCAATAAGATGAGTGAAGCCGAACCCGTTAGAGTACACGCCATTGTCGGAGGATACCCTCCCGGTTCGCCCGCCGGGCATGACATGGACTATGCCCGGCTGCGGATCCTGCAGCTTTTGCAAGAGAACCCGCGCCTGCGCTCGACCGTCGCCAATGATTTTACCGACATTGCAAAGTGGTTGCCTGACAGCCAACTGTTGATTACCTATGTCGCCGGCCCTTACCCAGACGAGGTGCAGGATCAGGTCATACGGCAGTGGCTCGAGGCCGGCGGGCGGTGGCTCGCCCTGCACGGCACCAGTGGTGGGAAAGCCGTTCGGGTGGGAGAAAATCGCAGCGCACGAAAGATGGTCAAAACCAGCCACCACGACACCCTTGGCAGCTTCTTTCTCAATCATCCACCACTACGCAAATTCCGAGTCACTGTCACGGATCGGGAGCACGTCCTCACTCGGGACTTGCCGGCCTCCTTTGAGGTGATTGACGAACTCTACCTCATCGAGTTGCAAGCGCCATCAGCGTGCCATGTGCTGCTGACCACAGAACTCGACCAAGACCCCTCGCCACCGGGCTTTGGCTTCGTCTATGACGCAGACACCACCCTGCTGCCGGATGGCAAGACGCGTGTGCTCGGGTACACCCGTGAGCTTGGCAAGGGTGGTGTGGCGTACATCGCACTCGGCCACTGTCACGCCCCTAGCACCAATCGGCAACGGGTTGTGGACCCCAGCGCGACCGCCTCGGTGGTACCCTCAGAGCCTTTTCGTGGCGCCTGGGAAACTGAGCCATTCGTGACATTGTTGCGTAACGGCATCAAATGGGGTAGCACACGTCTTCCTATCCCCTACCTGGCGCAATAAGTTCGTCAAATATAGCCATCTCATCTGCCGAAAGATGTGTCCGACAGTCGTTGGAGGATAGGCCAAATAAAAGCCATTTTATCTCTGCTTCTTCCGGAACGCAATCCCCAAAAGCGCCCGTCAGGCGTCTAGCTCCCCAGCCCGTTGCGTTCTCCTCTACACTATAACCTGACACACCATTCAGTCGATAAAATAGCCGCCGTTAACGTCGGTGACCTCCCCCGTGACCCAGTCTGCAGCCATGAAGTAGAGCACCGCTTTGGCGATGTCAGCGCCTTCTCCGGGCCGCTGCATGGGATAACGGTCCATCATCTCCGGCTTCGATTCAAGTAAGGCAGTCGTACGAGGATTAAGCACCAGTCCTGGGCAGATGGCATTCACCGTGACCTTGGGTGCCACCTCCCGGGCCAGACCTCGGGTAAAGCCCAACACGCCCGCTTTGGCCGCCGCATAGGCACCGCGACTGACCGAATTTTCGTCCCCACCCTGTTTGCCGGACACCGAGGAATTATTGATGATACGACCCCCCTGATCCGACCCGAGCATATGCGGTAACACCGCCTGCGCCCAGTTAAACAGAGGCGTCACATTCACGTTCCAGGTCCGAGACCACTCCTCCTGTGTCATCTCCAGAATGGGCTTGGGCATCGACGCGCCGGCGATATTGACCAGGCCAAACACGTTGCCGATCGCGTCAATCGCCTGGCTGGCCATCTGCTGCACACGGTTGTAGTCACTCACGTCCCCCGGCAATTTGACCACCGAGGCCCCCAACGCCTGTACGCGCGCTGCGATCCGCTCCAGAGCCTGAGCGTCAATATCGTTTAGCGCCAGCGAAGCGCCACAGCGCGCTAAGGCCAGCGCACATGCCGATCCAATACTCCCCCCGGCAGCCGTCACAATGACGCCCTTACCCGCCAGGTCAACGGTTAAATCTGGCATGCTTCGCGTCTCCTTAACTCAATGGCCAACAAGAAAGTCCATCATCGCACCGAGGCAGGCTTCAGGCTGCTCGTCGCATTGCGTACCATGCTGTCTCTATACTGTCAAGGCCGGGTTTGAGTTGCTGCGACGTGGACACGCCATTGACGGAGGCTGGACGGCACAACAGGAAACGACTATGATACAGACGAATCACGTTCCATCTATGGAGAGGAGTGAGGGTATGAGCCAGCGTATACGCATCGGGGTCATCGTGCCATCGACCAACACCACCTGTGAAGCAGACTTTCAAATGACGGCGCCCCGACATGTCACCGTGCACGGGCAACGCATGTGGCTCACCAATGATGCCGCCGGCGAGGCGAGCATGGAGCGCATGAATGCCGAAATCGAGAGCGGCGCCCGCTATTTAGCAACCGCCAAGGTGGATCTGGTGGCCTACGGCTGCACCACCGGAAGTTTTTACAAAGGTCCCGGCTGGGATGCCGAGATGCTTACCTTGCTCGAACGAGAAGCTGGCGTCCCTGCAGTGGCAACCAGTCCGGCGGTAGTGGAGGCCCTACGGTTTTTGGGCGTCAACAAACTCTCGGTGGCAAGCCCCTATCCCGAGTGGAATAATACCAAGCTGCTGGCCTATCTAGAAGCGGTGGGCTTTGAGGTACTCAATGTTGCAGGGGATCCGATGGCCGCCAAGACGGGCAATCAGGGGATCAACGACCAATCGCCCGAGCGCGTGGTCGAATTTGCCTCTAGCGTGTGCCGTCCCGAGGCTGAGGCACTGTTTTGCTCCTGCACCGCCTGGCGCTCGGTGGAGGCAGTCGAGGCGTTAGAACAACGCCTTGGCAAGCCCGTGGTGAGTTCAAACCAGGCGATGATCTGGGCGGCCTTTCGCAAACTTGGCATCCGCGAACCGATTCAAGGCTTCGGCAGTTTGCTGGCGAGTTTGGCCACCACAGCCGTTTCAGCCTAGCCGATCCTGTGGACTTACCCTGAGGAGCGCGGGCTTCTGGTTACGCTAGCCCCAACGCGGCGCGTCCGACAATATCCAGCGCGACGTCCCCCGTCGGCGGTTGCATAAACCCGGCGCGTACATCGCGGAAGTAGCGTTCGAGCGGCAGGGCGTTAGTGATACTCTGGCCGCCGGCAACCCGCAGGGCTTTGTCGGTCACCTGTTGCGCCACCTCAACCGCGAAGTGTTTCGCCGCGGCGACGCGTGGATAAAGGGTATGGCCGGTGACAGGATCACCCGTCCAAGCGTTGGCAACCTCAAGCAGTAGGGCTTGTGCGGCTTGCAGGGCGATGTCAATCTCGCCAATCTGACGCTGGATGGTCGGCAACGTCGCAATGGGTTTGCCCAGTGCGGTGGGGACCCGCTCTAGGGCGAATCGAATCAACGTCTGTCGAGCGGCGAGCGCCGACCCCAGATACACCGCCCCCACCAGCAAGGGAAACCAGGCATTGGGCAGCGCACGTCCCTGCTTGGCGCCACGTTGGAGCAAGTGATCGTATTTATGGGCACGTCGACTTGCGCAAAGTGGACGTCATGGCTATCACTGGCCCGCAAGCTGAGGGCATCAATCCAGGTTTCCTCCCAGGTTACGCCAGGCGTGTCTTGCCGCACCAGCATCAGACCAGGCTCATCTTCCACTCGCAACCGCACCAACATGTGGGTAATATGCCGGCCGCCAGTGGTCCAGGTTTTGTGGCCGTTCACCACCCATCGGGTTCCCTCCGGGTTCGACTTGGCATACGTTTCAAATGTCCCGCCACGCGCGGGACTGCCAAGCTGCGGCTCGCTGGCGACATTATTCAACAAGGCGCCGTGTTGAACGGCTGCCTGACACAATTGGGCAAACATCGGTTCCGGCCATGGGCGGATTTCACGCGCATGGCCAAACACCTGCAGCGGCATCACCGCGACCAGCGCACTGGAGGCGCTGCCCTGTGCCAGCTCCAGGTATGCGGCCACGCACTCTCCCAGGCTGAGCCCCAAACCGCCATGATCTTGAGGCACACTCAGGGCAAAAAATCCGGCCTCACGCAGAGCCTGTATGTCCTCGATAGGCAATGTTCCCTGGCGATCTGCCTCGGCCGCACGCGTGGCGAGCTGTGGCGCCAGCGCTTTTGCCTGTTCAATGGTCGGTGTCGTCTCGATCATGCTATCGCTTTCCGCAGGTGAACGATTCCGATTGATCGCATGGCTCGCGCCGGATGGTAGCAGAAACCAGGCGGGTTGGCCAGTCGTCGCATTGACCAATGGGCCAGAGGTGATCACCGCATTCTGCGTCATCTCAAGCTTGCCTCTGTCCTACACCGAGCGATTTTGATGCGTGATTGCGCTATAATACGACGTGTTCCAATACCTATGACATTGCTGAAGGAGATTCACATGTCGTCCGAGCAGCTTCAACGTGAGATTGATCAGTTTATATCCAACACGCCCAGGTCTAAAAAGCTACAGGCGGAAGCAGCCGCCTACCTGCCGGGCGGCAGTTCCCGGGGCACCGCCTACTACGATCCTTACCCCACGTTTGTCGACCACGGAGAGGGCCACTACGTCTACGATGTCGATGGCAATCGCTACATGGACTTCATGATTAACGCCACTAGCCTTGTGCTGGGGCATGCCCATCCAGAGATCGTCAGGGTACTGCAAGAACAGGCAGCCAAGGGCACAGCCTTCAGCGGGCCTACTGAGGCGCAGATCAGGCTGTCTAAAATCCTCTGCGACAGAGTGCCATCACTCGATACCATACGCTTTACAAATTCAGGCACCGAAGGCACGTTGATGGCAATTCGTACTGCTCGTGCGTTTACCGGAAAGTACAAGATCGCCAAGTTCGAGGGCGGCTATCACGGCACGCATGAGTATGCCACCGTGAGTGTGCGCCCCCCTGCCGACAAGCTCGACCCGAACGGTCCGACCGCCATTCCAGAGCATCCGGGGCAGCCACCGAGTGTGTCCGAAGACGTGATCGTACTGCCCTACAATGACCTGGAGGGCAGCAAAGCGATGATCAATCAGCATAAGGATAACCTGGCTTGCGTCATCATGGAGCCGGTGGCTTCGGCGTTTGGGTACTTGCCCGCCAATCTGGAATTCCTCCAAGGAATTCGCAACCTCACTGACGACCTCGGCATCCTCCTGATATTCGACGAGGTGCAAAGCTTCAGAGTCGGGCCTGGTGGCGTACAAGAACTGTTGGGCGTCATCCCTGACATGACGACGTTCGGCAAAATCATCGGTGGCGGGATGCCGGTAGGCGCGTGGGGCGGTCGCCGCGATATCATGGCACTGCTTGACCCAACTGACGGTGGCGCGATCGTGGCCCATGCTGGCACATTCAACGCCAACCCGATGACGATGGTAGCGGGCGAAGTCGTCATGCACAAGCTGACGCCTGAGGTCTACAAACGCATGAACGACCTGGGCGAGATGCTC
>JAPULM010000086.1 GCA_027294925.1 bacterium | reverse complement strand
ACTTCATGACATGAATCATGTCACGCAGCGCACCCTGGTAAAAACCAATGGCGCGGGCTTTTATGTAGGGCGGCGGCACTAAGCGACACCTTCCACAGCGATGCGTTGCCGACACGATGCCTTCCGGTGGCGCCGCAAAGGGTTGGCCGCACTGGTAACAGATCGGCGGCTTAATATAGGCTACGGCAAGCCAACACGCCTGACAGACCCACGGGATGGGTTCGCCGACAGTGCTACTGTTACAGATTCGGCAGCGTGGTGGTAGAATAAGATCGAGGACTGCACGCGTTGCTGTGATCACTTGTTGACGTGCATTGATCCCCATCCGAATCTTTCCTATAATGACCACATAGGATTGTTGGCTTTGCTATACGGGAGGTGAGTGTATGGAAAAATCCGAGCTTCTGCAAGGGTTGGTTGCCATTGTTGCGCCATCTCCGGTCTTGTCGGCGCCAGAAGACATGCTGGTGTACGAATGCGATGGGCATACGCTCGATAAAGCCCCGCCTGGCGCCGTAGTATTCCCCACCACAACTGATCAGGTGGCGGCGATTGTCAAGTTGGCAAACCGTCATGCGATTCCTTTTGTCGCTCGTGGCGCGGGCACTGGTTTGAGTGGGGGGGCGTTGGCGCTCGACGGTGGTCTTGTTATTGAAATGTGTCGCATGAATCAGATCCTAGAGCTTGATTATGTGAATCAATGTGCGACGGTACAGCCTGGTTTGGTGAATTTGCATCTCTCCTTGGCTGTTGCCGGGGCTGGCTTTTATTATGCGCCGGACCCGTCTAGTCAAGGAGCGTGTACCATTGGTGGCAATGTGGCGGAAAACTCAGGCGGCCCGCACACCTTGAAATACGGCGTTACCACCAACCATATCTTAGGTCTAGAGATTGTATTGCCGAATGGCGAGGTCGTCCATTTCGGCGCTTCGACGCTGGACACGCCCGGCTATGATCTCACCGGGTTGTTTGTGGGGTCGGAAGGCACGTTTGGCATTGCGACCAGTATCACCGTACGTTTGATGCGTAGCCCGGAGGCATGGAAGACGATGTTGGCCGATTTTGATACCGTTGATGATGCAAGCAACGCGGTGAATGGCATTATCGGCGTCGGCATTATTCCTGCTGCACTAGAAATGATGGACAATTTGACCATTCAAGCGGTGGAAAGCGCGACCAGCGCCGGATTACCGCTTGATGCCGGCGCTGTGCTGCTGATTGAACTGGATGGCATTGCTGATGGTATGGAGACCGATGCGGAGCGCATTGACGCGGTGTGTCGACAACATGGCTGCCGAACTATTCGCCTGGCCAAGGATGAGGCCGAGCGTGCGCTTCTGTGGAAAGGCCGCAAGCAAGCATTTGGTTCGATTGGCCGTTTGAGTCCTAATTATTATACGCATGATGGGGTTGTACCACGTACGCGTTTGCCAGAAGCACTGCGACGGATCCAGGCAATTGGCCAGAAATATGGTTTGCGCATTGCTAATGTGTTCCATGCCGGTGACGGCAACCTACATACGCTTGTCCTCTACGACGAGAAGAACCAAGAGGAACTACAACGCGTATTGCAGGCCGGTGAAGATATTCTTCGCACTTGTGTTGATTTGGGCGGGGCGTTGAGCGGTGAGCATGGCATTGGGCTGGAAAAAAAGAATTGTATGACATGGCTATACAATGATGATGATCTTGACGTCATGCTCCGCGTTCGCCAGGTGTTTAACCCTCGAGAGTTGTGCAATCCTGGTAAAGTGATCCCGATGCGCGGCCGTTGTCGTTGCGGCGCTGTCACTGACGAGCCGAATATGGAGGCGGCGCAAGCAGTGGTCGCTGATGCGATGAAGGGCACAAATGTCCGCTCATGACGGGCTAGCCACAGCCCTGCAATCCTTGCTAGGTACAGAATATCTACTTGTTGGTGCTGACGCGGCGATGTATACCGTTGATGGCGTGCCACCCGCCATTGCGGTGTGGCCGGCTGATGAAGAGCAGGTGGCGGCGGTCATGTGTTTGGCTGATGAGCACCAGGCAACGATATTTCCTCGCGGTGGCGGTAGCCATTTGACCTTAGGTGGCAGACCGGAGCGCGTCGATGTCTTGTTAGGACTGCAGCGTCTGCACGCACAACTTGCCTATGAACCTGCCGATATGACGGTGACGATGCAGGCCGGACTACGTTTGGCTGATTTGCAAAAGTCATTAGGTGAACAAGGGCAGTTCTTGGCGCTTGATCCGCCTGCCGCCGCCACCACCACTATCGGAGGCATAATTGCCGCCAATATGAGCGGGCCACGTCGGTTGATGTATGGCACTGCGCGTGATCTTGTATTAGGCATGGCCGTTATTACCGTTGATGGTAAACGAACCAAGGCCGGCGGCCGCGTTGTTAAGAATGTCACCGGCTATGATCTGAATAAGCTTTATATCGGTTCGTTAGGCACCTTGGGGGTGGTCGTGGAGTTAACCTGTAAACTGCATCCCTTGCCATCCGGTGAGCGTACGGTGATGGTTGGCTTTTCGCACCACGCGGATATGCTTCCTTTGTTACAAGCTCTTCTGCAGGTGCCTTTGCGTCTTAGCAGTTTGGAAGTCTTGAATGCGGCGGCAGGAACACTTCTCGCACAACGGGCTGGTCTGTCCGCCATCGATTCGCCCTATCTACTCGTGGTCCGTGTTGAGGGTATGCCGGATGTTATAGAACGCCAGACACGACGCATAGCGGAGGCGTTACGCGCCTTGCCACTGTCTGGGTCTTTATCGGTGCTTTCCTTACCTACGGCTGAACAACACCATTTCTGGCGTGCCTTTGAAGAGTTCCCGATTGCGGCGCATGCCGCTGCTTCACAAGGGGTAATGAGCAAGGTGAGTCTGCACATGTCTGATCTACCCGCTTTTTTTCAGACCATGCAGGCGGCTGCGACGCGTGCCGATGCCGCCTGGCCAATCCTCGCCCATGCTGGAAGTGGTATTGTGTATATCAATATATCGTCTACTGAAGACAGCGTGTCCGGCACGGCGCAACTATTGCGATATATCCGCGTGCTGGATGACTGCGTAACACAGTTGAAAGGACGCCGAGTGATCGAACGGGCGCCTGCTGAGATCAAGCGCCAGTGTGATATTTGGGGTGCACCTGGTGACGATTTTGCCCTAATGCGCGCCATTAAAGCCGTATTCGATCCGCAAAACCGGCTTAATCCGGGACGTTTTCTAGGAGGACTATAACGTGGCGACAGAAAACACGTCGCTTCCCGTGTTCGATGATGTTGACCGCCCACAGGACGAAAAGATTTCGACCTGCATTCACTGCGGGCTTTGTTTGGATAAGTGCCCGACTTACCGCATCCTAGGTGTCGAGATGGACTCGCCACGCGGCCGTATTTATCTGATTAAAGCTGTCAACGAGGAGCGCTTGCCCATGACGCCGAATTTTGTCGAGCATATGTATCTGTGCTTGGACTGCCGGGCGTGTGAAACGGCATGTCCGTCGCATGTGCAGTTTGGCGACTTGATGGAGCGGGCGCGTGGGCAAATCGAGCGCCATATACCACGTTCCTGGCAGGAGCGCCTGGTGCGGCGCCTGGTGTTTCGCGAATTGTTTCCGTACCCCTGGCGTATAGAGCAGCTATTTAATGCTTTGCGTTGGTATCAACGCCTAGGCCTTCAGGCGTTACTGCGTCGTTTACGCGCCTTTGACTTGTTGCCTGAGGGTCTGAAGCGTATGGAGGCGATGCTACCATGGCTGCCAAAACGTTCGTTTACCCGGGCAACACCGGAGGTGGTGGCGGGAAAGGCGCCGATTAGCCGTCGGGTTGGTTTTTTTTCCGGCTGTGTGATGGACCACTTGTTTGCCGACGTGCATCACGCTACGCAGCGGGTCTTACAGGCCAATGGCTATGACATCTGGACGCCAACCCATCAGGTTTGCTGTGGCGCCTTGCATATGCATGCTGGTGAGCGTCAGACGGCCCGTCAGTTGGCGCGCCGTAATATTGTTGCATTTGAACAGCAGAACGTTGATGCCATTGTCAATAATGCTGCTGGCTGTGGCGCTCAGCTTAAGGCCTACGGCGAACTCTTACAAGAAGATGTCGAATTTGCCGAACGGGCGCACCGATTTAGTGACAAGGTACAGGATATCTCGGAATGTTTAGCCCGCGAGCCATTGCGCGGACCGCTCGGGCCGGTTCACAAACGCGTGGCGTATGACGATCCGTGTCATCTCTTGCATGCTCAGGGTGTACAGAGCCAACCGCGTGATTTATTGCAACAAATTCCAGAGTTACAACTGGTGCCCGTAACTGATGCCGATTTTTGTTGTGGTGCGGCAGGTACCTATAATATTACTCATCACGACCTATCGATGCAGATTTTAGCGTGCAAAATGGATCATATGAAAGCCGCCCATCCCGATATAATCACAACCGGCAATCCAGGATGTATGATGCAACTTCGTGCCGGTGTTGCACAGGCGAAACTTGACATCCCCGTGCTACATCCGATTGAGTTAATTGATCTATCTTATCAAGCGATGAGGCAGGGAAACTAGTATTGCGTGCCGCTCCGGACGGCTGTAGATGATCCCGATTTGTTCGGTAAGCTGAGGTGGCGATGCTAGCTTTTTTGCATGCTTATTCCGCCCTCTGGGTTTATTTTTTGATTTTTTCCCTGTTGTTTTTATGTGGCGTTGGCTTTCCCATGGCGGAAGAGCTGGTGCTTCTGGCGGGCGGCGCCCTGGTTGCCTCAGGCGTGCTTGATCCGGTCCTCATGTTGGTTGTGACGTTTCTCGGTGTCCTCATCAGCGATATCTTACTGTTTGGCTTCGGGCGCGGTATTGCGTCGCGTCTGACCACGTCGGCTTATTTTGCACGTTGGCTGTCGCCTCGACGTCTTGTAAAAGGCGCTGCATTTTTTGCCAAGTATGGGAATGCCACCGTTTTCCTGGCGCGTTTTACGCCTGGACTGCGCGCCCCTACCTTTCTGCTTGCCGGGAGCATGCAGATGGGGCTTTGGCGTTTCATCACGATTGATACCTTGGCCAGCTTGGTTTTTATCCCCTTGGTGTGCTGGAGCGGCTATTTATTCGCCGATCATATTGATGCTATTGCGGCATGGTTTGAGAGCCTTGAGCGAGCTGTTGTTGCGCTGCTTGTGGTGGGCCTTATATGTTGGCTCATATGGCGCATGCGAGGTAGGCGAGAGCGCCAAGTGACGTCTACGCACGCTGAAGGGAATTGATATCTACGCGATGCCGGGGTAGTCTGTCGATCATAGCCATTTTGCCTGTCGATACCAACATAGGGTTTGTGCAATGCCGTCTGATAGTTGCGTGCGTGGCGTATGGCCAAATGCGCCTGCGGCTTTTTGGTCGTCGCAAACCCAGAATGGTTGCAGGCGTTCGGTCAGATTTGCCCGGCCCAAAATGCTGGGTTGCTGGCGCAGGATGGCCCAGCCGTCTGCCAGGCTGGCAATCGCCAAGACCAGGGCGCGAGGCAGTCTTAGTTCTCGTGGTCGTACCCCCATCTGCTGGCCGATGGCGTGGCCAAATGTACGCCAGGTGTGGCACGTCCCACCTAAAAAAAAGACATCGCCGAGCCCATTGCGGTGTTCCGCTGCCGTTACTATGCGGTGTACCAGATCGGATACGAAACAGAGGTCCAGGTGTAAATCTTGACGCCCAATATGGGGTAGGATACCGTACTTAATGGCTTGAAAGAGCTGGAAAAAGTCAGTGTCTCCTGGGCCATAGATGGCGCTCGGGCGTAAGACGATTACCGGCAAATGTTCTTTGTAAGCCAACACGATTTCTTCCGCCAGCAGTTTGCTCCGGCCATATGGCCCCGCGGGACATGGCGGCTGGTCTTCGGTAAGTGCGGTGCCGGTTCGGCTGGGGCCCGCTGCAGCGATGCTGCTAATCAAGAGGAATTTTCGTAGATGTGGGGACGACGCTGCACAAGCTTCGATGAGGTTTTGGGTTCCGAGGCTATTAATGCGTTCATAATCCGTCGCCACACGAACCCGCGTGGCGCCCGCAAGGTGAAACACGACGTCGATGTCCCGCACTGCATATCGTAAGGACTCACGGTCTTGCAAGGCGCCCACGATATACTCGACATCGTAGGCGGCTAGCGGTTTGCGCTGACTCGTCGGGCGTACTAGGCAACGGACACGCCAACCGCGTGCGATTAGCGACGCTACTAAATGGCTGCCAATAAATCCTGTGCCACCGGTAACTAACGCATGCATATTATTCCTTAATTCCGGCTGACAGGAGTGAAGCCATCAATCATTAGGCGTTGTTCTGTCCCAGAGCTTAAGCATCATTAAAGTATGATTCGGATATAGATAGAGCCTGTTAAGTATTATAAAAGCTGATCATAGATTGCCATGAGCCGGCAATAAAGCATTGTTTTTAGATGCTTGAAAAGCATTGACAAGCATCGTTTTCAAGCCTATTATACGTCGGTCTGCGTCCCGGTGTATACCTTTGGCGATAGCCATGTCTCATGTATAGGTGCGTACACAATGAAACTCCTTCAAAAGTGCCGCGATTTTACGGAGGCGGCGATTGCCCGTGAGCAGGGATGGTATCCGTACTTTAAAGTGGTTGAAACTGAGCAGGGTCCCATGGCGGTTGTCGATGGCAAGGAAATGATCATGCTCGGATCGAACAACTACCTGGGCTTGACCAATCATCCAAAGGTCAAAAAAGCTGCTATTGATGCCATAAAAAAGTACGGAACGGGATGCACTGGCTCACGCTATCTCAATGGGACATTGGTCCTTCATGAAGAGGCTGAGGCGCGCCTCGCCAAATTCATGCAACGTGAAGAGGCGTTGATGTTTAGCACTGGCTATCAGACCAACTTAGGTACGATCTCGGCCTTGGTGGGTAAAGGCGAATTCGTCATCACGGATCGTCAAGATCATGCCAGCATTGTCGATGGCTGCCGTCTTTCGTTTGGCAGAATGCTTAAATTTAAGCACAACGATCCTGAAGATTTGGAGCGTGTGCTACAGCATCTGGGGCCTGAGGTTGGCAAGATGGTGGTGATTGACGGCGTGTTTAGCATGGAAGG
>JAPULM010000085.1 GCA_027294925.1 bacterium | reverse complement strand
GAGAGCCTGCTGGAATCCTATACCGTACTCCTTGAAGAAGAATTTCAGGTGCACACAGCGGCCAGCGGTCAAGAAGGACTCCGCATTCTCAAGCAGGAAGACGTCAATGTGGTTCTACTTGATATCCGCCTGCCGGATGTTGATGGCATCGAAGTGTTGCGTGAGGTCAAGGCAGTCGACGAAAATCTTGACGTCATCATGATTACAGCTGTCAAGAATGTTCGTGTTGCTGTCGAAGCAATCAAACTCGGCGCCATCGACTACTTGGTCAAGCCGTTTGAGATCGATGAAGTGCTAGCCCTCCTACGACGCACCATGGAACATCAAGATTTGATGCGCGAGGTTCTTTACCTGCGTTCCGAAGTTGACCGTTATCAGGAGATCGGCAATATCGTTGGCAGCAGCCAGAAAATGCACCAGATTTATGATTTGATCTTCCGTGTTGTCGATACCAATGCCACCGTTCTCATCCATGGCGAAAGCGGCACGGGGAAAGAGTTGATTGCGCGTGCCATTCATCAAAAAAGCGAGCGTCGCTCCAAACCCTTTGTGGCGGTAAATTGTGCGGCCATCTCAGAGCATTTGATTGAGAGTGAATTGTTCGGGCATGAACGTGGCGCCTTTACCGGCGCCTTAGAAAAACGGCTGGGGAAATTCGAGCTGGCCAACACCGGCGTTCTGTTTCTTGACGAGATTGCCAGTTTGCGGCTCGACCTACAAGCTAAACTGCTACGCGTACTGCAGGAAAGAGAATTTGAGCGCGTCGGCGGCAGCAAAACGATTCGCACCGATGTCCGTATTGTGGTGGCAACCAATCAAGACCTCAAACAGATGGTGATAGATGAAACGTTTCGCGACGACCTGTTCTACCGCCTCAATGTGGTCCCCATCCAGGTGCCCCCATTGCGCGAGCGGCGTGAGGACATTCCACTTCTTATTGACCATTTTTTAGATAAGTACAACAAGGCATTCCAACGTCAGTTACGCGGTTTTTCGCCCAACGCTCTGAAAGTTTTGACCCATTACCACTGGCCAGGCAATGTTCGTGAGCTTGAAAATATCATTGAACGCCTCGTCGCCATCAGCCCCCAAGGCACACTGGACGTTGAACATCTACCGCTTGATCTGCTGGACGCGAGTCAAAACGTGCCACCTGACCTGGTGCCACGCGTCAGCGGTCTGCGACAGGCGAAGACCGAATTCGAACGCCTTTACATTCTCCGTGAGCTGGAACAAACCGACTGGAACCAGACCGAAGCGGCAAAACGATTAGGTATCCATCGCAACACCCTGATTAGCAAGATGGAAGGCTTGAAACTTCGACCCAGATCAGACCACAAGGGCGGCAATCCGGCGAGCCCACCCTAAGTGGGTGACCTTTCGCCCCCACCCTACCCTCTTTTTCGTTCCTGCTGAGCCAAATCCCTTTACCTCTTTTTAATTGCCTAAAAATATGTGCATATTGCACATTTTTATGTGCATAAAGAATAATGCACTCATTTTCAGTAGATTAGAACATAACGAGTGCACACTATTTTTATGTGCTGCCCATAAAAATGTGCAACACCTAAAACAAAACCTCCTCTACACCTTCCAAAAAATTCTCACAACTCATTGATTTATTTTTACTTAAAAATCTTACAGGGTAAAAAATCAAGGCTGGCACATCTTTTGCCTTTATAAATCGGCAGAACAACACGTCACAACCCGGGCCAATGTTCGTGTTTGTCCAAGCCGAGTCTTTTGAGCCTCGACCATTTAGGGAAGCTCGTATCGATTCGGTAACGCTCTATAAACTCGTTATCAATCGTCGCTAAGGAGTTATCGTATGAAACGCTTGACCGTAAGTATAATGATAGCCGTAGCCCTGCTGACTTCAGGTGTCCTGGTGTCGCAATTTGACATGCTAGGGACGGCCTACGCTGAAGGTGACGGTGGCGAATAAAGTCTTGCTTGTAAATAGATAAAAAAAGGTGTAGATCCGACAGGGGTCTGCACCTTTTTTCTTACCACAGCCTTTAGCCGCAACACTGGCGGAAACGGTGGCTCGTAAAGGCGCCAGTGAACATCATCGGAATATATGCTGGAGTCATCATGTCCCAACGACCGCTGCCCCAAGCCGTCAATACCCTACTTTGCCTTCTGTTATCTGTATTTGTTTTGAGCTGTAATGAAGGCAATCAAACCGAGCCAACAAGAACTTCCGCTCTATCGACGCTATCGACTGAAAAATACGGCGGCACCTATCGTAAGCCCTTGTGGAGCGAACCCACTAGCCTTGACCCGGCGCTCGTCACCAGCACCTACGCCGCGGCGGTGGTGCATCAATTGTTTGACGGCTTGGTACAATTCGATGCCGACTTAAACGTGGTACCGAGTATTGCCAGATCCTGGAAAGCGTCGCGGGATGGATTGACCTGGACCTTCTATCTGCGCCAAGGGGTGTTATTTCACCATGGTCGAAACGTCACAGCGGAGGACGTGGTCTATTCATTTACACGCATCCTCGATCCTGCCACCCAGTCCCCCCGCAGCTGGCTATTCGAACGTGTGCAAGGGGCAACTGCCTTTCGCAAAGGTCAAGCAAAACGTGTCAGCGGCTTCGAAGCCCTGGATACAGACACTGTACAAATCACCTTAGAAGAGCCATACGCACCGTTCATCAGTATGCTCGGTATGACCCCGGCCAAAATCGTGCCGCATGACGAAATTGAACGCCTAGGTGATCAATTTGGGCGTCGACCGGTCGGCACCGGGCCTTTTCATTTTATCAACTGGGAGCCCGGCAAACGCATCACCCTACAAGCTAACCCGCAATACATGGAAGGGCGTCCCTTCTTAGATCAGCTGCACTATACGATTTTTGCCAGAAATGACCTCTCAGCAGCTTTGGCTCGATTTGAGCAACAGCAGCTGGAGGACGCCAAAATCCCCGCAGCGCAACGCGGTCGACTACTCGATGATGGGCGCTATCGCTATTTCCGCAAACCGCTTCTGGCAACGCTTTTTTTGTGGCTAGACACGCGCCATGCGCCACTCAATAACATCAAAGTCCGCCAGGCGATTAATTTTGCCATTGACCGGGCGACGATGAATCGCACCATCCGCAAAGATCGCTTTGTCAAAGCCCGGGGCATCCTACCGCCCGGCATGCCGGGCTACAATCCCGACCTGCCAGCCTACCCATTTGATCTACAACGCGCCAAGCAGCTTCTAACTGAGGCAGGTTTTCCGGACGGCAAAGGTCTACCAGCGGTGGAACTTTGGAGTAGTGTCATTTCCTCTGAACCACGGGCTGAACATGAGGTGATTAAACAAAGCCTGGCGAAAATCGGCATAACCGTAGAGTTACACACGGCCGACAATTGGAAACAATTCAAGAACGAAATATTGGGCAACCGCCCACAGGCAGCCATGTATCGTTATGCCTGGTACGCGGATTTCCCCGATCCGGACAATTTTATCTTCACCTTGTTTCATTCACAAAGCTCTGCCAATCGGACACATTATCACAACCCTCGAGTCGACCAGCTCATCAGCCGCGCGCAGCGTGAGACCGATGATTTGCAGCGCTTGGAGCTGTACCGGCAGGCCGCAGCGTTGATCAGTGCCGATGCACCGACAGTTAATCTCTTGCACTACACGTTTGAACATCTGTTCCAACCGTATGTCAAGGGTATTGAAGTCAATGCGCTTGGCGAGCGCCTCATTCCAATGAAAAAGATTTGGCTAGACAAGGCACACCATGCGTTTCCCAAAACGGCCAAGACTGAGTAGCTCTATGTTGTCAGGCGTCGGTATACGGCCGTACGGTTTGCAACAAAAATTTCTGTTTGCCTTCCTTGCTCTTGTTCTAGGGCTAGTGCTTGCCGTGTCGCTGGTTGTCGAGCACCGACAACGAAGCTCAATCATACGGCAAATGAAGAAACGCGGCACGACCATTGCCACGTATCTGGCAGCGGTTAGTGCCAAATCTCTTTTGACCTATAATTTTATTGTCTTAGAGCAAGATGTCGAAAAGATTAGCGCTGACTCCGATGTGCTTTACGCCATTATTCACCATCGCGATAACCGTGTTGCCGCCTACAGCGCTCATGATGAAAAGCTAGGCATGCTGCTAAAGGACGCCATCAGTCAACGCAGCGTACAAGTTCAAGATACCCTTATCCAGAACGTCCTGGGGGATGACGGCAAATCGACCCATTATGATATTGCCGTACCCGTATTCATCAAGGGCGATAAGGAAAAATGGGGGACGGTGCGCATCGGACTCTCCTTACATGACATGTATGAGGAGATTCATCAGACCCGTTGGCAAGTCTTCCTCCTCGGTCTGCTCGGTGTCTTGACCGGCAGTCTGGTTGCAATTTTTCTAGCCCGACGCATTGCAGCGCCCTTGCACGCATTGACGGAAGGCACGATGGCCGTTGCACGAGGGGATTTGGATTATATGATACCGGTTCGCAGCCGAGATGAAATCGCTGTACTGGCGTCTAATTTCAACCACATGACCGTTGAACTAACCAAACACCGTCGGGCTCTTGAACAAACCAACGATCAGCTCGATCAAAAAGTCCAAGAATTATCCCGGCTGGCCAATTATAACCAGAACGTTTTAACCTCGATGACCAGTGGTCTCATCACCCTCGATCTCGACGGCTGCGTTGAAATCTTTAATGCAACAGCCGCAACCATAACGGGGTTACAATTCGCTGCAGTACAGGGAGCTTCGTTCAGAAAACTATTTGCCAACAACGCTCAGTTTGTCCAAGTGCTCGAAGCATCTCGCCAACACTGCACCTCCCTCACCACCCCGCGTTTAGATTTTTGCCGCCGTGACGGCAGCCATATCCCCTTGTCCTTGCGTACGGCAATGTTACAAGATCATGCCGCCAACATCGTGGGTCTCCTGGCGATCTTTGAAGATCTCTCCCCTCTACAGTTACTTGAACAACGCGTACAGCGCGCTGATCGCCTCGCCTCATTGGGACAAATGGCAGCCGGTATCGCACATGAAGTTAAAAATCCGCTCGCCTCTATTCATACCTTTGTGCAACTGGTCAGCCGGAGACATCAAGATGCCGGTTTTATGGAAAGATTTGATCGTATCGTGCCGCGCGAAATAAATCGCATCAATCTTATTGTTGAAGAAATGCTCGAATTGGCCCGCCCCACCCGTTTACAAAGCGAACGGACCAAGATCGTCGCCGTTTTACAACGCGTCACCGAAGTCTATAGCGAGCGTATGCAACAGCAACACATTGAGTTAAAAACGGATTTTTCGACTTCTCTGCCGGAACTTATGGCGGATGCTGAACAACTTTACCGCGGCTTTGCCAATATCACCCTAAATGCGATTGAAGCGATGGCCAGCGGTGGTGAGCTAAGTATCACGTGTCGGCCAACCCCTAGAGCATTAGTGGATTTTGCCGCACCCGGTCTGCAACAGACCCACCATTCCGTACCGGCAGACACCGTCCCTCCGATCGATTTGTTCACCAGTGATGTCGAAATCATCTTCGTTGACACCGGTCAAGGCATCCCGCCTGAACAACTCGATCTGGTCTTTACCCCCTTTCATACCACCAAACCCAAGGGGACCGGTTTGGGATTGGCCATAACGCATAAAATCATCGAAGAACATCGGGGCAGCATGCAGATCGCCAGTCAGGTTGGCCATGGCACCACGGTAACCATCAGGTTGCCAACCTCGCCACAACCCCTCCCTTCAGCACCGCAAGGTCCGTGAAGCAGTGCACAGTTTTATGTGCAACATGTTGTCTGCGTACATCATTGTTAAGCCTTAACGTCAATGGGTAGGCACATTTATCAGCTTGATTGCAAAGGCCATACGATAGAAGTCAAGATCAATTTAAAGCTTAGGAAATTATGGCATATCAATTGCTAAGAACGACTTACTGTATAAAACGATTGGAGGAGATTGTACAGCCTATGGAGGAGAAACTCTTGTTCAGCGACCATTTCGTATGGAATGGCAAATGCTATCTGGTTCACGTGTATCGGCGCCCATGGTGCAATGGACGTGGATCGCATATGGCCGAAACGACCCTCGGTCCGGGAGACAGCGTCATTAGCGATGGTGGCTCGCCTGAAGAAGTGTTGCAGAAGCATCGCACCATTTTACCCGTTGCGATCCTCTCTCGATCCCTTTTGTAGCACAGTTTTAACTGCATGAGAGCCTCGCTGCAGTCCGCCAAATCTTGCTTATCCATATAAAGGCGCAAGCGCCATCTCAGCCAGGTAACGCGCCCACCCGGAACACCTCCTCAGGGGTTGGCAAATCGGTGACGCCGAATTGCACGGCAATTTGATAGGCCACCTCGGCCGGATAAATCGCATAGGCAACGGTCCGGCACAATTCCTGGAAGTGCTCGTTATCGACCTGCATGGCCATACGACGCATGTAGTAACGGGCCACCGCCATGGGTGTGACGACAGATGTTTTATCTTCCATTACGATGATCTTACCTCTTATCCAAACAAAAGGGATGTCATCGCACCGAGCACCGCGTCCGCATCAATTTGGTGTTTGTGATACAAATCCGCTAACGCTGCCGATTCGCCAAAGTCCGTTACGCCAAGCGAGCGCATCGGCGCATGCAGCACATTACCCAACCATGCCAAGGCGAGAGGGTGCCCATCCAGCAACGACACGGCCGGCGTCTGACGATCGCCAGCCGGCAGCAACGTATCGAGATAGAGGTCGCTTGTCGCCCCTCGGCACTGCGCCATCCAGTCGCGAAATAGCCGATCCGGGCTGGTAATGTTAATCACATTGGCGTAAATATCATCTTCCAACGCCATCTCACTGGCTGCCAGTGCTTCGGCCAGCAGCACCCCACTGGCCATGATATGCACCTGCGGCTTGGCATGATAATCAGGCCGCTGACGATAATCACGCAACCAATACCCACCTGCCAGCACTTGTTGCCGCCAGGTTGGTGACCTTACCTCTGCCTCTTGTCTAAGGGTTTTGGTACTGAGGCGAAAATAAACGCTTTCGCCATGCTCACGATCCACCAGTTGCTGCAGCGCCCAACACAGCATAACCTCGAGTTCAGCCGCATAGGCCGGCTCGTATGCGACCAGGTTTGGCATCCCAATGCCCAACAGCGGCGTCAAAAATGACTGATGGGCACCTGCCTCGCGGCACAGCGTTAAGCCGGAAGGCGTCCCCGCAAAAATGAATTTGCTGTGTGCATAGGCGCCGTATTTCAAAGCATCCAATCCACGCCCAACAAACGGATCGTAAATGGTTCCGATCGGCCACAGCATCTGGTCTTGCATCTCCGGCGCTAAGCCGAACATCGCCAGAGCCAGATAAAAATTGTGCTCAGCTATACCCAGTTCAATATGCTGCCCCTTGGGGCTCTCATTCCACTGTAACAAGGTCTCAACCGCATGTGCCTGCCAATCATTTGGGCGTTCGCTGGGCGCATAAACCCCACGCCGATTGATCCAGGCGCCGAGGCTGGTCGATACCGCAACGTCAGGCGATAGGGTCACCATCCGATCGCCAAGCTGCGGCAGATCACTCAAGGCAGTCAACATTTGCCCAAATGCCGCCTGGGTCGAGGTAACGGAGGGATAACGCAGCGCCAAATGATCCGGCAGCGCAATGCACAAGCCAGTCGCTGAGATGGGCGAAGCATACGCTTGCTGCTTATCATTGCGGGGCGAAAAACCGCGCTCTTCCGAGCGCCGCTTCATCCACTCCGCTTCCACCCCATCTGCGAAGTCGTCCCATTCGGCCCCGACGGCAATGTCATGCTCTGCTTGCAGGTCTGCCAGCTGCGCATCGGTTAGCAAGGCGGCATGATTTTCCAAATGTCCGGCCATTGGCAAGCCCCAGCCTTTGGTGGTGTAGGCCAATATCATTAAGGGTCCTCGCATCTGCGCGGCACGGCTTAAGGTGCGCAAAATCTGTTGCATGTCGTGCCCACCAACGTTGAACAGCAGGCGTTTCAAATGCGGCTCGTCAAGCTCCGCCAGCAACCCCCTCATGTCAACCCCGCGGTCGTCTCCCCACTGGCTCAAAACGTGGCGGATTTCAGCCCCCTGACACGACATCAGACTCTGGTACAGGCTGTTCGGGCAGGTATCAAGCCATTCCTTCAGGAGATGCCCGTTGGGGCGTCGAAAAAAAGTTTCTTGTTGCATCCCATAGCGGAGTTCCAACACCTGCCAATCTTTGGCTTCAAATTGACGCCGGATCTGACCTGCCAGGTGATCCGGAACTATACGGTCAAGGCTCTGCCGATTAAAATCAATGATCCACCATAGATGCTCCAACCCATAAGCCGATGCCTCAC
>JAPULM010000084.1 GCA_027294925.1 bacterium | reverse complement strand
TCACCTATTTCTCTCATAACATACTGAGGGTCTTATGGACAGGATGACAGAACGGTACTTGCGCGCCGACGAAGGCAATGGCAACGGCGGCTCGCCGCCCTCCGGAGGCGGTACGGGTGGCGGCGGTCCATCGCCACCGCCTAACGGGGAGTGATGCAGCACAAGGAAGAAAATGCTGACGGTGCTGTATTGGAAGGTTCGTTGACCCATCATACATATCCCCACGGATTATGAAATGGTACTCGCACTACGTCGAGGCCGCCGACGAAGGCAATGGCAACGGTGGTGATGGCGCTCCACCAGGTGGCGGTACGGGTGGCGGCGGTCCATCGCCGCCGCCGAACGGAGAATAAGCCAGCGAACAAACACCCCGCGACCCGTCCGGCGATTGCCCACCGATAAGCACGTTCTTCAAGCCTGGCTCGACCGCAGCATAGGCGTGTAATACGTGTGTCCATCCGGCACAAGGAAGTTATTTCTGGACGCGCCCTTAAGGACGACTCTCGCCCTTCCGCATCGGCGATAGCGTCTTGCAGGAGACGCGGTTCCGCTTGAGTCCAATGGCCTTCAAAGCGAATCTGAGGAGACGCACGGACAGGCATCATGTACCTTCGGGAAGGTGTGAATGGGGGCAATCTCAGGTGTCTGGGCATGATAGAGTCAGGAGTGTCTTCTCTACTCTAGACACATTTTTGTCCTAAACATAACGTCCGCAGCCAGTTTTCTTTGGCCATTTCGTGATTTGAGCCCAATTTTCTTGGAGGAATCTGCTTTTTTCATCTGATACCAAATCCAGGTGATCCCAACACGAAAACACGATAGAAGCGAAGACGTCTCTGCAAAGCAGATCCCATGAAACCGCGCCAGCAACGGCGTTCAGCTATCGCGCCGGGCGAGGTATTGGGCTTCGACGCCGGGCGGCGCCCAGTCGATTCGTAAGGCAGGAGAGGGCTGGTCACCTTCGGCACGGCTCTATCCTCTGCGCGCAGGGGCTCTGCCGGATGCTGCAAGGGCTGCCGAAGGCAAAGTCGTTTTCTAATAGTGAATAGTGAATAGCGAATAGCGAATGGTTAATGGGCTTTCTCACTGATGTTACGCAGGCTGCTAATGTGACGGGATAGCGGATGTCGGATAGCGGAAGGGAAGAGCTTTTCCCTTCCAGCTTCTCTTATCAACCATCCACTATCGGCCATCGGCCATCGACGATCTGCTATCCCTTTTTCAGTAGCGAACTGCGTAACATCAGTTTCTCATTAACCATTCACAATTCTCAATTCTCAATTCACCATTATATCCCCTCTTGCCCGGCCACACGCTCGAAGATGGCTTCGAGCTGGCCCGCGATCGTGTCCCGGTCGAACTGCTGGCGGGCTACGGCGGCGGCGCGGCATCCTGCTTCGGCGAGCGCCTCCGGGTCGGCAAGCGCTGCGTCGAGGTGGTGGGCGAGGGCGTCGGCATCGGACGGCGGCGCGTACCAGCCGCATCGGTGTTCTTCGACGAAGCGCTTCGTCCAGCCCGGATTGGTGACCAGCACCGGGGTCCCCGCGCCCAGGCTGTCGAAAAACTTGGTCGGCGCGTTCGTGGCCAGCACCGGTAGATCGATGAACGAGACGAGGCTGAGGTCGGCCAGCTTAAACCAGGCCAGGGTGTGGTGGCGTGCCTGGGGTGTTGGCGCCAGCACGTTGGGCAGCCGCCGGGCGGCGGCTTCGATGGTTGGGGTGAAAAACCCCTGGCCCAGAAAGACGAACCGCAGGTCGTTGCGATGCGCCAGGCGTTCGGCGGCCTGGAGCAACGTGGGGATGTCGTTGGCCCGGCCGAAGGTGCCGGCATAGAGGATCACGCGGCAGCCGCTGAGCCCGTGGCGCTGCCGGATCGCCTCTACCTCGTCGCGATGGCAGGCGTCGAGCAGGTCGAAATCGGTACCTTGCAGCAACGTAGTCACTTTGTCGTGCGGTATGCCCTGCCGGCGCACGTGATCCGTCATATCGGGCGAGACCGTGATGACCTGGGCCGCGCTGCGGTAGAGGGCGCGTTCGAGCCGGTAGAGCCGGTTCTGCATCCAGACCGAAGGCACGGCACCCATCTGAATGGGGAAGTCGGGCCACACGTCGCGAATCTCAAAGACCCAGGGCACGTGTCTGAGCCGGGCGGTCTGGGCGGCGGCCCATCCGGTGGTCAGGGGTGTCGAGATGCCGTAAACCAGGGTCGGTTGAACCGCGCGCAGTCCTTGCGCCAGCGCTTTTAAGGCGAAGGCGGTGTAGGCGCGCAGGCGCCGGCGCGCATTCATCTGATTGTTGTAGGGCACGTCGAGCATATGAAGCCGCACGCCCGGCGGGACCCAGTCGAAGGCCTGTGTGAGCCGGGCGTCGTAGCAGGCTCGGCTGGTGATGAGCGTGACCTGATGCCGCCGGGCCAGATGCCGAAGGATGGCATAGGCCCGTGCCCCGGTCGCACAGTCTGGATTGCAATAGTGCTGGTAGAGGCAGACGATGTGCATCAGCGCCGGAGGTCGTTTACGAGCGTGGGTGGTCTCAGCAAAGGCGAGAAAGCCAACTCCTTAATGCTGTTTCAAGCAGTCTATCTTGTAACAGATACGCCGTGCTCCCATCAGGGGGAAAGTGTTTGAGTGTTAGGGTGTTTAGGTTCTTTAAAAAACACAACATAAACACCCTAACACCGGGTGCGTTTCAATTGGGTAAAGTCAGTTGTTCAGGCAGCCCACCTCAGGGCCTGCTCCTCGGCCAAGTCATAGACCGGTGCCGCCCCA
>JAPULM010000083.1 GCA_027294925.1 bacterium | reverse complement strand
GGGATACGCCTACATCTCTTAAAATGGTACCACAACAGCTTCCAGTCTATGCTCACCAGTAGCAAGCTCACGGTGCGATCGGGCGCTAAAGCGTCAATTCAACCTCGATGATCAGTACATTGAAGACCTGAAAGAAGAGCTGCTTTTCTTCCACCTCTAGAGCCATCATAAGCTCTGCAAGGTCTGTTTAGAAGGTGAACACCCCTAAGGCGTACGCTGTGCGGCGACATCTTCCCAGGTCACCGTCGGGGCGTTATTACCCCAACTCCTGCGTTCGTGATTCACCACGGCAGCAACGTCCTTATCGCGCAACTGTTTGCCAAACGCAGGCATGGGAGAAGCGTATGCAACCCCGTCGATGGATTTGTCCTTGAGCCCATAGAGAACGATACGGATGTGCGCTTTAGGATCTTGAGCCGTGACAACGGCATCACCCTTCAGAGGTGGAAAGACCCCTGGCACGCCGGTGCCGGAAAGTTGATGGCAGGACGAACAGTAATTGCCGAAAAGCTGAGCCCCCAAGGCTTTCCACTCCGGTTCACCCTCGGGTGTCTGCGCCACCGTTTTCGTACCTTGCTGGGTCGCAGAAGGCGCTTTCTGTGCCAATTTGGTTGCGTGCTCCTGGTATGTCGAGGCAAGATACCACATGGCCCACGCGGCAACCAACAGGCACAACACCCACGCCCAGGTTGGCACGGGAGCAGGAGTTTCAGCACGATCCGGTTCGAACACGTCACCCACGCGGCTGGCGTACGCGTTGACCAGAATGGGTACACGTCCCTGTACGATTTCATCTTTCGCCATGCCAACCACCGCAATGCCTGGGCCATTGCGGACGGTGAAGGGGATTTCATGGACGCCCGCCGGGCCCTCGTCCTCAAGTGCTCGTAGGCGCAGGACATGCCGTCCGTCGGTAAGGTCAGAGGTATCGAGGTCGAACGGCGCCGGCGGATCGACGATGGCGCGAGGTTCAGACTCGTCATCGAGGTAGATTTCGATTTTCATACAGGCTCTTCATCTTCGTTCAAAATCCGACGTTTGATGTGATCAAGGGTCTGTTCGCCAGGCCAAAGTGTATAACGCACAGCTTGCACAAATACAAGCATAACGGCGACGGCCACTGGCACCACAATGATATATTCAAGCAGCGACAGAGGACCCGACGCCAATGAGACCGCACACGCGAGGGAACAGGCGTCGACGGACAACCCGCAGGTGAGCAGACCCAGTCCAAGGCTGCCTGCCACCAAGAGACGGGGCTGCAAGACCGGCTTCATGGGATGACCTCCGCTTGCCGCAAGGACAAAAGGTACTTCACCAAATCCAGGGCCGCCTTCCGTGCAACGATGACATGCCCTTCAGGCGGAGCAAAGGTCGGGGGAATCGGGACCGTCACATCACCTGGCACGGCCTTCTGTTTCACTTCGAAATACCAGGCGTAGGCAGGCATCACAGACTGGGGGACAACCGCGCGCGGATTATACAGATGAATGAGATGCCAGATCTGGGCTGGCTGTCGCTGGGCGACGTTGGCCAGATCGGGGCCGGTTCGCTGAGTACCGAGAAGCGGTGGGTTCTCGCGTGCATAGTCGCCGGCAACAGAAGGCCGGCCGTAGGGGCGGTCCATGGGCAAATCGCGTACGAACTGCGTGTGACAAAAGCCACAGCCCTCCTTCAAATAAATTGCCCGGCCACGTTCTTCTGCTGGTGTACGTTTAGACATGTTGGGAAGCGGTGGGGTCGACTGTATCTGAAAAGCCGGCACGATAGCGATCATCAGGGTGAGCACCAGATAGCCGAGCCCTGCGGCTGCGAGGAGCAACCGATGATCGGTGTGAAAGTTCACGCCACGCCCTCCGCGGTGGCCTGCTCAACCGGAGTGGGGCGACAACGCATGGCCCAGAGGTTAATGGCAAACACCACATGACTCCCCGCCATCAGTAGACCGCCAATGGTGCGCCATAACCACATCGGCGCTGCCGCTGCCACCGATGCAATGAATGATTGTTCTGCCACCCAGGCAAATCCCTGCAGCACACCCGCCACGGTAATGGACAACACATAAATGACGATGCCAACCAGCGCCAACCAGAAATGGATGCCGACCCCGACCAGTGGGGGTTCTCTGCCGGTTAGTCGAGGCAGGAGCCCATACACCGCCCCCCAGATCAGAAACGTCACAAAGCCGTACATAGCAATATGCGAATGGCCAACCGTGAAGTTGGTAAAGTGCCAGTAGATATTCGCAGTTTTGAAGGCTTCGAGCGTACCCTGGGTGGATGCCGCGGCATATCCGATGACCCCGGTCAGCATGAAGGGGAGGGTATAACTCCGCGACACCGCACGCGGTGCTCCACGGAAGGTCAGTAAGAAATTACCCGTCCCGGACCACACCGGCACCATCATACCAACGCTGAACAGAATCGCCGTGGTCTGCAGCCACCATGGCACGGGACTGAAGATGAAGTGATGCGTGCCAATTACCGTGTAAAACACCATGTTGGTCCAGAATCCCAGCACTCCCAGGGCATAGGAGTAGATCGGCCGGTTCAGCTGGCGGGGTAGGGCATAATAGGTGATGCCCAGAGCAAGCTGGGCAAACCACATGCCAACCCCGGTGTGCATGTAGTAACCTTGAATAATCGTGTTGCCAAGCCCTTGCTGATAAAACCCCAGATAGCCCGTAGTATAGAGAATACCGGTCCAGACAAAACCACCGAGGATGTACCAGTTTGAGACGTAGATGGCATCGACACGGCGCCTGGCGATGGTCTGATAGACGTTGATGCCATTCAGGACCAGACCGGCCCAGAACAAGAGCGCCACCGGCCACACCCACTCACGGTATTCCTGGGGTCCTCTGGTGACCCCTGCGGCTAAGGTCACCACCCCTAGCAGTACGGCGAGATGCCACAGAGCAAGTGCGACAAGTGACAATCGTGGCCGCCATAATGGCGTCCGTGAAGTCCGTGACACGACGAATAACGCCAGCCCCACCAGGGCCATGGAACTCCAGCCCCAGAACAACGTGTTGGTATGGATCGGCCGAATACGGCCGAAGGAGAGCCATGGGACAGCTAGAAAATCCGGCCAGTTGAGTTTTAGTGCAGCGATAAGGCCGAACGCCGTGCCCACCAGCAGCCAGAAGGTGGCGGAAAGCAAATACGCATAAGTAACACGGACAATGATCGGACTGACAGCTGGAGATACGCGTAGCTCAGCATCGGGAGATCGACGGAAAACCATTGCCAGTCCTCGGCTAAAACAAGCCTTACAGGGAGCTCATAACGCCATAAAGCGAATGGCCATCTACATGACCCACAGAAGAGGATAAGAATTCCAATCGCACTTTTCAAGCTCGATACCTGGGCTGCTTGTGTACAGAGTCTAGCGCGCAATTGAAAAGAGACGGGACATCCTGTAGAACCGGGGTAGTCAAGATCTGATTCAAAGGAAGGTGTCCCGCCTGCTTCAGGAACGGGCTAGAAACACGCCCTCCCAGGAGGCTATACACGGCGTGTGGTATAGGAATGCGCCAGTCACGTGCTTAGATCTGTGGTGTGGCAATGTGGGCGGTCAAAGGTTGCTGCCCGTCTTGTTGCAAGGCGGCATCGATCTTGGCCAGCCAGGCCGTCAGACGCTGACAGCGCGTGCGCATATCCTCAGGCGTATCGGTGTAGAGACGGATGATGGCCTGCAGGCGCTCTGACAGATCGTCAACCGGTTCCTGCCCCGGATCGAGCACCTGGCCCAGAACCTGCTGACCGCTGGCCAGTACATGGCGCGCATCGGTGATGGTGCGTTCGATGAGAAATTTCGGCACGCCCGCTAGCATACCTTGCTCGGCTAGGGCTGCCCACTCCACTGCCGCCAACTGTTCCAGGTAGGTACCGATCTGTTGTTGTAAAGCCTGAAGTTGGCCCAAGATATCCTCAGCCTGCGCCCGTAAGGCCGGCAAATCGTAACCCGATTCGTCACCCATGCCTCTCCCCTTCTGTTGCTCCCGATATCCCGTTCAGGGCGTACCATTCATTTGGGCGACAAGGGCCCGCCCTAGTCGTTCGACAGCTCACCTACATAACCATGCTAACTTGTCTTGGCCGCTAGGGATGCATAGCTAACGCCTTCCCCATTCGCCTGGCTGCTGGGCAGCCCTAAGCCGGCCCAGCCAGGGGCGATGACCTGCCCGGATGCGTCTCGCAGGCCGCCGAATCCGCCACGCATATTGATGATCTCCTGATAGCCTGCTTCTTGAAGTAAGCGGGCAGCAGTTTCCGACCGGGGACCGGCCTGGCACCCGACAATGATCTTCGTATCCTTGGGGTAATGGACCTGTATCACCCGAACAAACGCTGGGTTCAGGGCCATCCCTTGAGCTGGATCGGACAAGGCAACTGGGATATTCACCGCCCCGTCAGGATGGCCTGCTGAGAATTCGGTCTCCGTGCGCACGTCGATGTAGAGGACGCCTTCTTCTCTGGCGAGCAAATCATACGCTTCTTGAGGGGTAATCTCTTTGATGGCCATAGTGGCTCTCCTTCCCAACGCCGCCGCCGGATGGCAGCCAGCAGCGTCTGGTTTGTGGTGCGTTAGTGGCAATGGAGATTGTTGCTGATCATGTTACCACTTTTGCCAATCGAAGACATCACAGCACATTACCGTCCCAAATGCTGTTACTCATATTAGCAAAACACCGGATGGGACTCCATCTATGGTGCAGAAACCGTGTTTCAGTATTCCCGTTGATTAGGGCGTTTGCAGGGGGGCGCTACCGGCTAAAATGCCGTTTGTATCACCTATCCACAGAGCTAGTAGGAGATTCACATCCAGAAGATACGTTGTCATGGCATCTCGTCACGTAGTTGATTGTTCAGTTCCAACGTGACAAGCATCGGGTTGACACGAGAAGAGGGGGACCTCCTGGTAGACCATTCACTAGCAAAAAAGAATGCACTCGAGTCGTAGCGCTTTCAGACGGTTTATAACGTTTGATCTTGACGCCCTTGACGTGCGACAATACGCATTGCACTAAGGCTCTACTCGACCGGGGCCCGGACGACTAACACAAAGCTGAAGGCGTATGAGCCCCATGATATGAGGTGAAAAGATGAAGAATCGCCTATGGGCCATGATATAAAGCCGCGTGTCGCCGTCATCGGCACAGGCGGCACCATTGCATCGGTGGGCAAAGGCCCGCTCGACATCCTCGACTATGGGGCCAACCAGACCATGCTGCACGTGGACGAGATTATCGACCGTTTCCCAGACGTCCATCAGGTCGCAGAGATCATTGCAGTCCGCTTTGAGGCCATTCCTAGCCCCAATGTCTTCTTTCCGCAGTGGAAAGGACTGGTGACACGGATTGAAACCCTGGTAGCAGAAACGGAAGAGCTTGCCGGCATTGTGGTGACACATGGCACAGCGACCCTAGAAGAAACCGCCTATTTCCTCAATCTCACCCTGCATATCGATCTGCCGGTGGTGATCGTTGGCTCACAGCGACCGGCCAGCGCCCTATCAACCGATGCAGGAATGAATCTAGTCAACGCGGTGCGCACGGCGGCCTCCGTAAACTCTCGCGGGCTTGGCGTCCTGGTGATGCTAAATGATGAAATCCACGCCGCACGTGAGGTCACCAAGACCTCAACCTACCGCCTGCAGACGTTTCGCTCGCCGGACTTCGGCGTACTCGGTCATGCAGACGGCGATGCGGTAACCTACTATCGACAGCCAATACGCCGCCGCGTCCCTGATACCGAGTTTCATATTGCATCGTTGGACGTATTACCGCGGGTTGATATTGTCTACGCCTATACGGGTGCGGACGGTACCGCGGTGCGCGCCTTCGTTAAAGCCGGCGCGCAAGGCATCGTCTCGGCGGGTTTTGCACCCGGCTTCTGTGGGCCAGGCGACCTGAAACCACTGGCCGATGCAGTCCAACGCGGCATTGTTGTGGTCCAATCAACCCGGGCAGGTAGCGGCCGAACCTTCAGAAGCACCCGCCTGGCGCAGAACGGCTTCCTCATCGCCGATAACCTGAACCCTCAAAAAGCCCGGCTTCTCCTGTCGCTTGCCCTCACCGTCACCCGCCAACCGGAGGAGATTGCACGGATCTTTGCTGAATATTGAGACCCCAACAAACACCTATGGATGGATACTTTAATTGACCCAAAAGGCAGCTTCGAAGCGGGCGGCCGGGGGAGTTTCACGCTCACCTACACCTGCTTGGTCGAGCCCGATCCATCTGTTCCGGTTACGTATCCGAACCAAGCATCTACAAAAGGTGAAATAATGCAATATGACGCAATCGTTGAACGCGATGTCATGGTCACCACGCGTGATGGTATCAAGCTGCATGCGATGTCCACCGGCCAGCCCGCAACAGTCAAGCTGTCCCAGGGGCATTTCCCGTTATTCTGGAACGAACCCCATACGGCAAAGACAATCCCAGCCGTTCCGAAATATCCCGACGCCAACCGCAACCCCCTAAGACTCGCGCCGAAGTCGCGGCCTTCTTTGTCCGACACGGCTACGTGGTCATCTACCAGGACTGCCGCGGCCGCTATCACTCCGAAGGCGTCTTTCGCAAATACCTTGACGATGCCGCAGACGGCTACGATACGTGCGGCTCGACATCGCCAGTAGCAATTTTCCGCACTTCGACTTGAACTTCAATACCAGTGAAGCGGAAGGCTTGAGTACCCACGCACGCATTGCCACCAACACCGTCTACGTCGATCAAGCCAGAGCGTCGCACGTGATGTTGCCGATCATAGCTGTTGGGCGCCAGATATGATCAAGTTGCTGGCGCCTGTCCGTCAGATACACTACCGTCTGCCCTTTCAGTTCACTACGGGCGAGCCTCCATATGGGGCTGTAACGCCGTCGCCACATCTGCGGCCACTGGCGTAAAGGTGCCGGGAATGACTTCCGGGAACAGAAAGTTCATCTGGAGAACTTTGGGACTTGCCTCAACATCTCATTGTCTTCAACGCTGATGCATTGTCGTTCCTCCTCGTTATGTCAGAGGGGTGGATACCATTGCCGAGAAACCGCAAGACATTGTGTCACAATGAGGATGGGGGTCAAAAGGCTGGACACGCCTCTAAGGACAGAGTAGAGTAGGAATGCTTCAAGAAAAGTGGCCCATAGCCAGCTTGCGATAACGCATGCCTGACTGATGGCCCTGTCAGTTAGGGTCCAACACCAATCAAGGAGGGTTCTGCAGTGCAATTGCCTCCGCATCGAATGGACTACAATCCCATCAATATATCATGATTGATTCACACAGCCACATTTATATGGACCGTTATGACGACGACCGCAATGCCGTCATTGCCCGTGCTGTCGCAACTGGCGTTACGCAACTCCTTCAGGTAGGCTGTGACCTGGAGAGTTCCCATACGGTTGTAGCCTTAAGCCAACGTGTGTCCGGTGTGTACGCCTCGGTCGGGGTACACCCTCATCACGCAATCACCTTGAACACCGATATCCTAGATGCATTAGCAGCCTTGTTGCAACATGCTAAAGTGGTCGCTTGGGGTGAAATCGGTCTGGATTTCTATTACGACAACAGTCCCCGAGATATCCAACTCGCGGCCTTCGAGGCGCAGTTACAACGCGCCATCAGATGTGACGTACCGGTGGTGGTTCACACGCGTGAGGCAGAAACCGAAACCCTCGACCTGCTACGCCGTTATCCGCTCCGTCGTGGCGGACACGTCCACTGCTTTACCGGCACGCCGGGTATGGCTGAAGAGCTAATCGAAATGGGGTTTCATATCGGATTTACGGGTATTATCAGTTTCAATAAGGCCGACAATGTCCGCGCCGCCCTCCGCCTGGTGCCACTAGAACGATTGCTGATTGAGACCGATAGCCCCTATCTTGCCCCGCAACCGCACCGTGGCAAACGTAACGAGCCCGCCTTTGTGGCCCATGTGGCAGAAACCATAGCCGAGGTCAAATCGGTTTCGCTCATCGATATCCTACATCACTCGACGCAAAACTTTTATCGATTATATGGGAGACAAGACATGCGGTGGGAACCGCTTCTCGCACCGGAGGATGACGTTACCGTCTAACTTCACGCTGTTCTTGACAGGGGAGGCAAAAAGGCGCTTCGGGGCGCACCGACAGGCGGGCATAGCCGATGGGATCGTCACAGCTCTCACAATAAGCGTATTCATCATCTCTTCACACGGCCAATGCCACGGTGTTGAGCCACTGCCTATCTATTGGCCATCACACCGTGGCAGAACATCAACATAGATAAAAGAAAAGATTACCCTTAAAGATGAATTAGCAGGACGACAAAGAAACGCTAGCCGGTTCGAATTCACCCAGACTAGGTAAAAGATCTGCGAAACACTCACGCCAGTGGACCGGCGCATTGGCAGTGAAATCAATGGCCATTTCGAGCATCTCTTGATCATTATAGCAAAACCGCACAACTCGCCCATCGATTTCCAAACTCATTTCATCGATGGTCATCAAGACGGATTCTCCCTCGATACGACTGAGGGGTAATTTATTCTGGAGCACTTCCGGACTCATATCGCTGCGGCATACCTCAATCAGTAACCCGGAAGTGGACGTGTTCAAAATCGTACCATAACGGGCTAACGCAGTATTGCTATTTGCCAGTCTAATATTAATAACATGGATAGGGTCTAACCGTTTTCGACCATTTTGTCTCAAATTCATTATCAATTTCCATTCTTCTATTTAGGTCTAACAACGCAATAATTTAATTTCTATCGACATATTTGATAGGAAATTATAGGACTAAATCAAATCTTTATCCTATCTTATACCTTTTTGAATCAATATATAAAATCTTATAAGACTAAACTAACATATATATCGCTTAAATTAAAAAGGTAATAATACTTCGGTCTAACATCAGGAAAGCACCATCCAACGCGATGCGTCTCAATGTCTATCACGATCTGTTTTATCCTGGTGCTGAACAATTCGTTTGGTGGGCAAAACTCAACAGTAGTAGCATCAAAAACTTGAGATTACAGACTAACCATAGTACTCTGCTCATTATAACGTTACGAGCTCCTGTGCCGCATTGACCACCCAATGGCATGCTGAATGCAAATTGCATGGTTCGGTTTGCCCGTCGCCTGGTTAACCATTAGCAAAGGATACGCCATGATTTCGATCAAAGTTTTCGATCCGTCCGGTGCTACCGAAATCACCCAACTGCATGCTGCCCGTCTCGATTCACTAGCCAACAAAAATGTGGCCATGTTATCGGATGACATGTGGCAAGCACATCGCATACTGCCATTAATCGGGGAGCATCTAGAGACAAATTACCCAGGCATTGAAGTGATTCCGTCAGCTGAATTTCCCATCGGCAATACCGCAATGGATCGAGATGAAACCGCCGATTTACTAGTCGAGCGCGGCATTGATGCGGTTGTCGTCGGCAATGCGGCTTGAGGCGCATGCGCCACTGCGTGCGGCCGTGTTGCTGCGCGAATTGAGAGCCGGGGCATTCCGACCGTTATCATCACCCGCGAAGATTTTGTCGGGGTCGTCCGCAATGCCTTTGCCGGACTAGGGTTTGACCAAGATGCGCCGATGATCACCTTTCCCATTGATCCATTCCTGGTTGGTAGTGATCTCACGCCGATGCGTGAACGACTACACGAATTTGCTGACGGCCTCACGGCTTGGCAACCCAAAACCCAACAAACGGGCATTCACCGTCCGCCCATGATCGGCATCGAAGCAGCCGAGTACGAGGCGGCGCTGGATAAGATGAATAACCAGTTTATCGCCAATACCTGGGGTGATGGACTGCCGCTAAAAGCGCCAACCGAAGCACGAGTGGACTGGATCCTCAGAGGCACCGATCGTCCACGCCATGAGGTAATCGGCAAAATTATGCCGCAAGGCGGTATCACCACGATAGAAACACTCGCCATATCTCTGGGCATGGCCGGTGGCCGTCCGGAATATTTGCCGATTTTAATCGCGGCGTTGGAGGCTATTCTCGATCCAGGTTTGGAACATGATAAATGGCAGGCCACATCCGGTAGCACTTTCCCGGCAGTGATAGTCAATGGTCCTATAGCCCAACAGATTCGTCTGAATGCCGGCTTTGGCTTGCTTGGACCTGACCCGCAACACCCGGCAGGCGCCAGTATTGGCCGGGCGCTCCGCCTACTCCAGCAGAATGTGGGTGGAGCGCTGCCCGGCACTGGCACGATGGCCATGTTTGGTGCTATGCGTTATACCAATGCCGTCTTTGCCGAAGACGAAGCGGGCCTGCCGGATGGTTGGGAAGCGGTTTGTACCAACCACTTTGGCCTGCCACGCGGCAGCAACACCGTGACTGTTTACGTGGCGACTGGTGCTTCTAATATCTTACGCCGTGGCGTTGGTAAAGAAACGCCTGAAGAGGAAGGTTTGCAAAGTCTGCTGCGGGTAGCAGGCTACTTGGGCAGCCCCAACCCCCATTATACCCATGGCTGGGCGCACGGCACGCCAGGCGCTTTGCTGATGTCCCGCGTTGTAGCGCGGCAACTGACTGGACTCGGTTGGAACAAAACGACGATCAAACGCTTTATCTGGGAACACTCCCACTCTTCCAGCGATGAGATTCGGGACAACGGTATGCTGCAGTGGATTCAACAGGCGCCAGAGCCTGCAACGGTTGCCTCGGCAGACATGGATAGATGGCCGATTACCCGTACCCCGGAGCAGATCATTCTTTGTGTGGCGGGCGGCTACCATCCAACTCACAACTTCTGGATGCAGGCGTGTGCGCCAAACATCGCGAATCGTACCATCACATTGCCTACTGCATGGGAGACGCTAATTGCCGAGGCAGATGCCGAGCTGGGTGCCGGTGGCAACGCCGGCACGATTTAAACATAACGATATCGACCGCGACAGGTCATTGAGCGAGGAGATTCAGAGCTATGGAATTCGAAGCTGTTCGTCCTTTTATGGAACGTCATCATCGAGGTGTCATCACGACGCTTCAGCCCGACGGCTCAGCCCATGCCAGTATCGTCGTTTGCGGCGCATACCAAGGACATGCGGCGTTTGTTATCGTACGTGGCAATTCCGTTAAGGTGCGTAACCTGCGTCGGGATCCCCGCTGTACCGTGCTAGCCGTAGCCACCGACTGGCGTAGCTGGGCAACGGTCGAAGGGGAGGCACAGTTGTTCGATTATCACAACACCGAGGCTGAAAAATTGCGGCCAATGCTGCGGGAGGTTTTTCGCGCCTGTGGGGATCAAGATCATCCCGATTGGGAAGAATACGACCAGGCAATGCGTCAACAGGATGCGGTTGTCGTGTTGGTGCGTCCACAGCGTGTCTACGGGCTGCTGCGTTAGTGCCGCAAGACAACCCGAGACGCAATTAAGATATGAAGTGAGCCTGGCTACAACACACGTGCGGCGTTAGCACCAACGACTGCATACAGGGAGACGCTACGGCTTGCCGGGCGGTTGAAAGTCCGGTAATCCGTTGTAATAGATCAAGAAAATTATCGTCTAGACGCAGCGTTCCAGGCTGTAGGGTGTGGGCAAGCTTGCCATCCACAATATGACATGATGACCCAATCACGGTGCTGGTAAAAGCGCCAGTGTGCAAGCCTCCCGGCGCATAGGTGTGCCACAAACGATCGACATAAATAGCATTGGTAAGAGGCGCCAACAGTTGTTCAAGGTCTTCCGTCTTATCACTGCTAAGCACAACGTTGGTAGGGAAAATGCCAGGCCGCATGGCAAAGCTCTGTCCGTTTGTGGCGACCCGTCGACCATTGCAAGGCGTTAACAAGCCAACCTGCGTCGCAAGCTTCTGGGCATGATAGAAATCCGTCAGAAATCCACGCAAGTGGCCACCATCAATTAGAATCGTGGCACCGGTGGGAAGGCCCTCGCCAGTTACCATACGGCTGCCGATCATCCCGGCTAAACGACCGTTGTCGGTGACCGTAAGCAGGGGACTGGCGATCTGTTGACCAAGGCGATGCGCAAACGGGCTGCAAGCAGCGGCAACCGTATCCAGGCTAAGCGCAGGCAAAATGAGATCTTGCAACAAATCAGCGACGGCATCAGGTCCGAAAACCACCGGATACACACCGGTGTCCAGCTTTATCCCATCCCGAGTTTGTAGCGCTTGCTCGGCCGCATCAGCACCCGCGTCATAAGCCGCAAAGCCATCTAGATGCGTGGCGCTGCAATTCCCAACGCCTTGGCTCTGTTCACGCAGCAGGTTGCACTGTACAGTCGCCATCAAAGCGGTCGACGTCCCACCAGCCAGAAGCCCATTGGTATGCCCCACCATAAGATGTTCCATACGGCTACACACCTCACCACTGACCTCGGAAGGGTCAAAGTAATCCGCCAACCTAAGCGTTGATAAAGCACCATTCAACGCCTCGTTGCCTAGACGCAGCATGGTGTCCTCTTGCAAGGTGGCAAAATCTGCATCGTGTTGTTCAGGTAACGCAGGGTATGGCGGCGGCGGCGGCAATGTGGTGAAATACGGATCTGGCACAGCATTTGCCTTCGCCTTATCCAGAGCCAAAACGATACTTTCTCGTGAAAAATCATCTTGGTCACTGCCAAAGCCGATCCGGCGGCCCGCTTGGTCTTCAACAACCACTAGGATGCCGATGCCAAAAACCGTGTGCGCTTTTTGCCCCTGCACGCTATCGGCCGCACGATCAGCGGTATAGCGTATTTGGGCGGTCTGAGACTCACACCAGGAGGCACACACTTCAGCCGCCACAAGCGTGGCATCGTCCCCGATGATTTCCAGAGCCCATTCAACGGTTTGTCGAAGATCAAAGAGATCGATGATTTGATCCATACTTAATAAAACACCTGTTCCTCAGTGTATTGCGCAATATCAGTATCGCTCATCCCGAGTAGTTTTCCATACACCTCCGTATTGTGCTGGCCAAGACACGGCGCCGGGCGCAGCGCTGCCGGCGTGCTGGAAAGGGTAAAAGCGGGCCCCATATACAGCGTGTCCCCAGTGACGGGATGATGAAGTAAATGATAATGGCCACGATGCCGTAGTTGCGGATCATGTTCAAGTAAATCTTGCGCATTCTGTACCACGCCAGCAGCAACGTTGACTTCCTGCAACCGATGCATGACGTCCTCGGGTGTATGCTGCACCGTCCACTCAGCGAGTAATCGGTCCAGCGCTTCGACGTGCTGCAAACGACCGCTCAAGGTCTGCAAGCGCGCCTCGCGGACCCAGCCCGGATTACCCATGACTCGGCATAAAGCCTCCCATTCCGTATCCGTAGCGACAGCAATTACACACCAACGATCCTCGCCTTTACAGCGATAGACACCGTGCGGCGCAGCGCTCTTCGAGCCTCCACCCAGGCGCGTTTGGCTATGGCCGTTGGTCATGTAATCCATCAGCGTTGGACCAAGCACTGAAGCCATCGCCTGATACTGCGACAGATCAATATGCTGCCCTTTACCCGTACGGCGACGATACAGCAATGCACCCATGATGACGGAAGCGACAAACATGGGCAACACAAAGTCGGGGTAATTGACACTGGTGCCTAGCGGGTAGCCATCGGGATAGCCGGTGAGGTGATTGATACCGGACAGTGCCTGTAAGTTGTAGCCATAGCCAAGATGGTCAGCATGTGGTCCCGTATGTCCTTGTTGCGAAGCGCTCACCACAATGATGTCCGGCTTGATAGCAACCAGATCGTCATAGTACAGGCCCCATTTACGCATGGCTTTGCGGGTGAAGCTGTCGATCACGATGTCGCTCAGCGCCGCCAGCCGTTGCGCAATTTCGATACCTTTGGGATGATTTAAGTTCAGCGTGATGCCGTATTTGCTGCTATTGAAATCATTGAAAAAACCGCTACCGTTGAGGTCCGGCGTGTAGTTACGAAAATGCCCCGAGCCGAGCACTCGTAGACGATCGAGTTGCGCCATCGATTCGACTCGAATCACTTCAGCACCATGATCAGCAAGCATTTTAGTACCGATTGGAGCGGCGCCAAACCAGGAAAAATCGAGAATGCGAATGTCTGAGAGGGCTTGTGATGGGGCCATCACCGTGCATCCTTTCAGATAATGCCAGCAGTTCGTAAAGCGGTTAGGTCAGCACGGCTCAAACCAAGCTCGTGCATGTAAATTTCCTCATTATGTTCACCCAGTTTGGGCGGACGACGCTTAATTCGCCAAGGCGTTTCAGACAGCGTATAGGGAGCGCCAGGATAAGAAACGGTTGCACCCAATTCCGCATGCTCAACCTCAACGAAAAAACCACGCGCCCGCAGTTGCGGACTTTCAGCCAGGTCACGTGGGGTATTCACTGGCGCCAGTGGTATACGACGACGCTGGGCTTCGGTATAGATTTCTGTTTTGAACTTGGTACAAAAAAAAGCTTGTAACGTCGCATGTACCTCAGCATCATGTTCAAAGCGATAAACGTCATCCAAAAATCGTTCATCGCCAAGGCCATTGTCGCAACCCTCATCTTGCAGCCAAGCCACCAGTTTCGGCCAGCCAAGGGAGCCGGCGCATAGCAATGCAATATAACCATCCTGACAAGGAAGGATATAAGCGGCCCCCTCACGCTTATGTCCCCAACGCGTGCGGATCTCACGGTTGAAATCGTAGGTTTGATGGGTCGTTTCCAAAGCATTGGCTACCGCAGCCTGCATCGACACGTCAACATGTTGACCGGCGCCGGTCAGCTCGCGGTTCCAAAGCGCAATTAGTGTGCCTGTAACACCGTTAAGAGCCGCCAGATGGTGTCCCTGATCCCCGCCAGGCGGCACCGGCGGAGCGTCCGGCTCGCCGCATAGATACATCAAGCCACCCATCGCAAGGCCTACGATATCCGATGTTTGATAGGCGCTATAAGGGCCATCACTGCCAAAACCGGTTATCGACGTCATCACGAGGCCTGGATACAGCGCCTGTAAATGCGTATAACCAAGCCCCAGACCATCGAGATAGCCTGGAGGCAGGGTTTCGACCAGAATATCGGCAGTTTGAAGCAGATCTTTGAAAAGGTCCTGTCCGTCAGGTGTCTCAAGCTCTAAGGTAATACTGCGTTTGTTGGTGTGAAAATACCAAAAGAAAAGACTCTTTTCCGGATCGGGTTGATCATGGTAGAATGGAGCCTGATATCGTGTAACATTACCTTGAGGCGGCTCGACGGCAATCACATCCGCCCCCAGGTCCGCCATGATCTTTGTGCACAAGACGCCTTTGGCATCACACAAGTCGAGCACACGATAGCCGGCGAGCATGTCTGGCATAGACCACTTATGTATCCTACACAGGGAATTTTTAACGCTGATGACGGACAACGGGGCGTATCTTAACAGTCGTCGATAAGAAGTTCAAGCAGGGGACAAAACAAACTTGCAACGCCTGGACAGCGACACGAAGAAGAATTTTTATCAACGGGTGTATGATTTAACGCGCCAAATTCCATCTGGCAAAGTCGTAACATACGGACAAGTCGCCACGCTGCTCAGTCACTCACGTGCCGCCCGGGCGGTGGGATATGCATTACGATATTTACCGGATGGTTCCGACGTCCCATGGCATCGCGTGATCAATCATCAGGGACAAATCAGTCCCCGCTTTCCAGCTGAGAGTCCTCGCCTCCAACGTTTGCTCCTGGAGGCAGAAGGGGTCGTCTTTAATGATCAAGCGCGTGTTAATTTGTCAATCTATCGATGGCACGCTTGCCTTTTGGCGATATAATAGTAGTATCTGACCGTTTCCCACCACGGACGGCTGTGATAAAACACGTCAAGGGAGGATATGCTTGAAGCAGTGGAAACTGTATATTGTGACATGGTTTGGGCTTGCCTGGTTGCCGGCACTTGCGGCCGGTAGTACGGTTGATCCCACAATTATTATGCAGCGCTTGATCAACGCTTACGATGGAATTCACGACTATACGACTCTGTTTCTTAAACGTGAACGTATTGCAGGTGTTATGCGGCCCATCGAAAAAATCGAAATGCGCTTTCAACAGCCATTTAAAATCTATATGGCTTGGCAAAAACCGGACAACGGTCGAGTCCTCACCTTCATTAAGGGTAAAAATAACAATAAAATCCTGGTCAACCCAGGCGGCATACTTCGGTTTATGCAGATATCTCTGGCACCCACAAACGTCTTAGCCATGCGCAATGAGCACCACTCGATTTTACAAGTAGGTTTGCACAACACGATTATGCTGCTCAAGCAGCAATACGAACGAGGCATGCAGCGTAACGAAATAGATCTCTATTTTCGCGGTTATGGAGAGATCGATGGCCGCCCGACATACCATCTTGAGTTCATCTGCCGCGCCGACAACCAAGACGGCTATTATGCTTATCGTGGAGAAATTTGGGTAGACCAAGAGCACTATCTACCCATCAAGTTGTATATTTACGATTGGGATAATAAACTCTACGAGCACTATGAATACCACCGCTTGCGTCTCAATCCGGGTCTTGATCCTGAGGCATTTATCATACCCACCGAAGACTCGGTGCAATCCTCGACCCAGACGACGGAAGTTTTTGCCGATTAACGTAACCTAAATTAGGACCGTAGGCATTTGCATGAATGCCCCGCACGATCATATAACACTCTCCATACCGAGCAACCCGCAATACCTATGCGCCATGCGCGCTTTCTTCAGCAGTCTGTTTAATGATCTGGAATTTGACCAACAGACGGTAAGTGGTGTTGTCTTGGCCATCCATGAGGCGTGTGCCAACGTCATCGAGCACTGTTATCAAGGTGATCAGGCACAACGGATAGATTTTACCGTCTACGTCACGCCACAACAGGTCACCATTGCGATTCAAGACTATGGTGGGAAACAGGATATAACGCGTATTGTCCCGCGGCCTTTGGAACAGGTACGGCCCGGCGGTCTTGGCACCCATTTTATCCAATCCATTATGGACGAAGTCACTTACAACTCATCCGAGGCTGGAACGGTGCTGCGGATGACCAAACGACGGGGGGTGGCGTGCAAGTCAGGATAGAATCATTTGAGCCCGGCATCACGATTATGCATCTAACAGATGCGCTGGAAATGAGTAATGTCGCAGCTTTTCGCCAAACCTTACAGGCCGAGATAGAACGCGCCGAACGAGGTTTCATCTTACAGCTAGCCGCGGTCAAATTTATTGACAGCTCTGGTATCGCCGTCCTCATTGAAGGGCTTCGGTGGAGTCGCGAGCGTGACCTGCATTATATCCTGGTGCACCTAACCTCCGATGTACAAATGGTTCTTGAATTGGCTCGTCTCGACAACTTCTTTACCATTGCCGATGACTTGGAGGCGGCCATCGCCCTTATGTCGGACGTATAATGCGTTATGGGAGAAGATGATCGTGGAGGCGACACTCGGCAAACTAGGCCTATTCTTAAGTCATCTGGCAAGCATTTCTCGACTATTTATTCTCACCCTCTATTGGTCGTTTGTGGCGCCATTTCGTGAGCGCCGGCCAGGCTTCGCCGGCCAGGTATTGATACGACTTATGCACGAAACAGGTGTGCGGTCACTTCCCATTGTCCTTCTCATTGGGTGTTTAACCGGCATTATTCTCTCTTTGGAAACCGGCGCCCAGCTAAAACGCTTTGGTCAGGTACATCTGGTGGCTGGCTTGGTCGCCTTATCGATGGCGCGTTCGCTGGGTCCTCTTTTAACAGCGATTGTGGTAACTGGACGCGTCGGGGCGGCCTATACGGCAGAATTAGGTACGATGAAGGTGTCCGAAGAGATTCTAGCCCTAGAAGTTATGGCAATTAATCCGGTCGGCTATCTTGTTGCACCACGCTTCCTCGCTTTGCTGGTCATGCTTCCATGCTTGACGATTTTTGCTGACGCCATGGGGATGATTGGTGGTTTTTTTATCGGCACAACCGTGTATAACCTAACTCCGGTGTCTTATATCAACACAACAATCGCGTGGTTGCTGTTGCCTGATATTTTAGCCGGTTTGCTTAAAAGTGTGGTGTTCTCCGTTATCATTGGCATGGTTGGTTGCTATCGTGCTCTCGTGGTGGAAGGCGGCGCAGAAGGCGTCGGGCAAGCAACAATGGTCTCGGTAGTCACCACCATTGTGTTAGTTGTCGTAGCAGACGGCATCTTTACAGCGATCTTGACCTAAGGGAAGCCTAGGCATGGCGGATAGCAGTCATCCTCAAATCGACGATCCCATGATTGAAGTATGCCATTTGCGCAAATCATTCGAGGATAAAGTGGTGCTGGAAGATGTGTCATTTTGCGTGCCGCGTGGTGCCGTGTGTGCGGTGATAGGCGGTAGCGGCAGTGGCAAGTCGACGATTCTACGCCATCTGATCAGAGCCTATAAACCGGATGAAGGCGAAATCTACCTAGATGGCGAGGAAATCACCTGCCTATCGGAACGTGACATGGAGCGTGTGCGCCGCAAATTCGGTATGTTATTTCAGGGTGGCGCCCTATTCAACTCCCTGACCGTAGGTGAAAACGTCGCCTTGCCGATCCGACATCATACCGACTTGCCCGATGACACCATCAACCTTATGGTGAAAATGAAGTTGGAGCTGGTCGGTCTGCGCGATGCCGAGCATCTCAAACCGTCACAGATCAGTGGCGGTATGCAAAAACGAGTGAGCCTAGCGCGTGCCATTGCGCTCGATCCCAAAATTGTTTTTTATGATGAGCCGTCAGCCGGACTTGACCCGGTGGTTTCTGGCGTAATCGACAAACTGATGAGTGATCTCGCCAAAGTAATGGGTATCACCTCAGTTGTTGTCACGCATGATATGAATAGTGTATTTCATATTGCCGACCAGGTCATTATGCTGCACCGAGGACGTATTGTCGCCAATGGAACACCTGAAGAGATCAAAAACGCTTCTGATCCACTGATACAACAATTTGTCACTGGCGCCCCTGATGGTCCAATCCCCTTGCGTATGTCCCAGAAGGATTATCGCGAGGATATGTTGGGTTTATAAACGAGAGGGAAGGAGACGACAGATGGAGTACTTTCGCCCCGATGTCAAAGTGGGCGGGACAATTTTGATCGCCCTTGCCCTATTGCTCTTTGCCGTCTTGAGCGTGGGCAATTTTGGCAGTTGGTTTGCCGAAAAAGACCACTATACCGTATTGTTCCGAGACGCCAGTCTATTGCCAGAGGGCGCGCAAGTTAGCTATGCGGGATACCCGGTGGGGAAGGTGACGGCAATTCACGTGCGGTCAGCGAAAGACCGCGCGCAACAGCACCCGGCGTATCCGGTAGCGCTGATCCTTACGCTACGCGCTAGCGTGCCCTTTCAGGAAGACGCACGGGTGGAAATGAAGACCAACGGCATGATCGGAGATCGCTACATTGATATTATCCCTGGCTCTGGTAAACGACTACCGCCTGGGGCAACGCTGCTTGGCGTGGCGGGTGGTTTGGATGGATTGTTTGCGTCTACTTCCGATTTACCGGGTGGCTTAGAGGCGCTAATCAGCAGCCTTCAATCCCTGCTAACCGATGCCTCACGACCTAATTCCATACCTGCCACACTGGCCGGTATAAATCGCCTCCTGACGGAACTGCAACCCCGCTTGACAACCCTTACCACCGGCGGTAACGATTTACTGCATAGTCTTCAAAAGAATGTGGCCAACACCACCGCCACTGCAGGACGTACACTGAGGACGATTGACGCAACCATTACGGAAAACCGGCCAGGGCTACAGCGTATGGTTAACGAACTTAATACAACCTTAGGGGATGTTCGCCGCACGATGGATACAGCACGTGACTTTATAACCTCGAGCAAAGAAGATTTGGCGACGCTATTGCAGAGCGTACAGCAGCTGGTGGATGGCCTGCAGAGCAATATGGCAACCCTGCTGGCGCGCGTCGACAAACTGTTGGTCGATGCAGATGAAGTGGTGCTGCAGAATGACCGGAATATCTATACAACGGTGGAAAATCTCCGCGATATGACGGCCAATTTAGAAGCGACATCAGAGCTCCTACGAGCCAATCCAGCGGTGCTTCTATGGGGTAATCGCGGCAATAACCTTGAATTGAACCATACCTCTCTTCAGCACGATCAGGTGTTGCAAGATCGTGGCCGCATGGGACGCTACGACAGGGTACGATGATACAATACGCATACCTGCTAACCATCAGTCTTGGTTTGGCGTTTACCCTTGTGGCCTGTGTAGGCCGAGGCCGTGTAACACCTTACGACCTTGGCGTTACGTTGCAAGACCAAGGAAAATTAGCGAAAGCGATTGAGCATTACGACGAAATGCTGGCTGAAAATCCGCACCATCTTCGGGCACGTTTCAATCTCGCGGTCATTTACCATGATCAACAGAAATACCCAGCCGCCAAGCGTGAATATCGCTACCTGCTGCAACAACATCCTGACCATCCTCGTAGTCTGATCAATTTGGCCGATATTGCCGAAGCAGAAGGACGCCCCAGCCAAGCGCATATGCTGTTGCTACAGGCTGCGGATGCGGCCCCGGATCAGCCCTATGTATACAGTTATCTCGGCCGCTATCTACAGCAGCATAACCGACTTACTCAAGCTCAACAGGCTTATGAACGTGCGCTAGCCATCGCACCAGACGCCTTAACTCATTATCGGCTAGGTATGCTGTGGCTGCTACGCCGCAATACTGCTATCGCTAGGAAGCATTTCTCCCAGGCCATTGAGCTCGATCCCAGTGAGCAAAAATCGCTTCGCCAGCTGGCCACGCTTGCCATGCAGACCGGCCAGCGCACAGAGGCGGAGCGTTATCTGCAACGTCTTACCCACCTAACCCCACACGACGCAGAGATATTTCGCTTACTCGGTGTCCTGTACATGCAGCGGCATCATTACAGCAGCGCCGTGCTCCACTTATGGGAAGCACGGGACCTACAACCCAACTCGCATGAAACCGAGCGGCTCTTACTCGAGGTGTACGAAAAACTTCTGCAGCAGCAGGAAGATACGGTTACACGTCAGTCTACCGCGTCTTCCCCGCCTGCGGCCAACGCCGCACCAGATGGCGTCAAGCCCCATAACCAGCCTAACTAGTCCTGCATGGCGCAATGACACCGTCAGTTTGGCAGGGAGGGCTTAAAAACACCTACTCATCATCGTAGAGAAAACAATGAACGGTATGGGATGACGACAGGGTAGAAACGGCCGGATATTGTTCCCTGCAGCGTATGGTGGCATGCGGACAGCGGGGATGAAAGTGGCAACCGCTGGGTGGGTGAATAGGGGAGGGAACATCACCCCCAAGGCGGATTTTTTCAATCCTGCTTGACGCCTCAATGCGTGGCACAGCAGATAGCAACGCCTGCGTGTATGGATGGCGGGGATTGCCAAACACCTCCTGCGTGGTGCCCTGCTCCACAATACGGCCTAAATACATAACGGCGACCTTATCCGCCAGATATTCAACCACAGCAAGATTGTGGGTAATAAAGAGGTAAGCCAAGCCAAGCTCGGCCTGCAGGTGCTCAAGCAGATTGAGGATTTGCGCTTGCACCGACACATCCAGAGCGCTAGTGGCCTCGTCACAGACAATAAAATCCGGCTCAACCGCCAAACAGCGGGCAATGCCGATACGCTGTCGCTGCCCACCGGAAAACTCGTGCGGATAGCGGTTGATCATCTCGGGATCCAGGCCGACCTGGGAGAGAATGGTTCTGACGCGTTGCTCTCGGCCCTGCCGTGTATGGCCAATACCATGCGCCACCATACCTTCCATGACAATCTCTCCAACCATCATACGCGGGTCCAATGCCGCATACGGATCTTGAAAGATTACTTGTAGGCGACGACGATAATGATGCAGTGCCGAACGGTTTAATCCGGTCAAATCTTGACCATCTAAATATACCCCACCGGCAGTAGGCCGAATCAGCTGCAAGAGCGCCTTTCCCAGCGTCGTTTTACCACAGCCGGACTCCCCAACCAGCGCTAGCGTTTGGCCCCGCCGCACCTCCAAATTAACCCCATCTACAGCTTTGACATGCCCAACCACTCGCTTGAGCACGCCCTGACGGATTGGAAAGTGAACCGCAAGTCCTTCAATCCGTAGCAAAGGCACCGACTCCATATGACTTACCACACGCGGCCGTGGCGCCAACGACGGCCGCACCTCATCTGGCGTCATACGACGCTCATGCCGCTGCGTATCGTACAACACACAGGCAGCGGTGTGATCTGGCTCTATCGACAGCAGCCCCGGATCGACCTCATGACAGTCGGGCTGCACCATATGACAACGCGCCGCAAAACGACACCCCGAAGGCAAATCAGTCGCTGCTGGAACACGTCCCTCAATCGTTTGTAGCGACCGATCACGTTGCTCCTGAGAAGGTAAGGACTGCAGCAACCGAATCGTGTACGGATGGGCGGGATTGTGTAAAAGGCGCTGGCCAGAAGCCATTTCAACAATGCGACCGGCGTACATAACCGCAACGCGATCGGCAATCTCTGCCACCACACCCAAATCATGTGTAATGAACAGTATTGCCATACCTGTCTGGCTCTGTAAGGATTTCATAAGATCGAGAATCTCGGCCTGTACGGTAACGTCGAGGGCAGTCGTGGGCTCATCAGCAATCAATAAGCTTGGCTCGCACGCCATGGCAATAGCGATCATCACACGTTGTTTCATACCGCCAGACAGCTGATGCGGATACTCGTGAAAACGCTGGGAGGGGTCGGGAAGTTGCACCTGTTCAAGCAGATTAAGGGCTTTTCGGCGTGCCTCATCTTGCGACAACCGCTGATGGTACAATAGCGGTTCCTTAAGTTGATAACCTACCGTCAACACCGGATTTAGCGACGTCATCGGCTCTTGAAAAATCATCGCCAATTGGCGTCCTCGCAGCCGACGCATGTCCGCCTCAGGTAAGCGCAGTAAGTCCTGACCCTTATATAAAATCGAACCGCCGGCGTGATATCCAGCCGGTTGCGGCACCAGTTGCATCAGGGACAAAGCGGCGACACTTTTACCGCATCCCGATTCTCCCACCAGACAAAAGGTCTCGCCTTCGGTGATATCAAATGACACGCCATCGACGGCGCGGGCCGGACCCATTTTAGTGTGAAAATACGTTTTCAGATCACGTACCTGCAGCAATACCATGACGCCTCTTATAGCAAACCTGCAGTGGCATAAATTCAGTCAAAATCATAACAAATTCGAGCCAAGATCGGGAAGCCATATGCTAACCGGTTACCGCCTGTCCGGTCATTCACCATTGACCGGCATACAAAAGCCGTTTACCCTCGCACTCACATTGAATGGCATGAGGACAGATTTCAACCCTGTCCCGCCCAAGAAAATATGTTTGCCGTAAGGAGAGACATCATGGCAGAAACAGCCCTACCCCCATGGCTACAACCCTTAAAAGACCGGGATCCGGAATTCGCCGCAGCCTATCTGGCACAGCGTGAGCGCATCCTACAAGATGGTGCCATTCCTGCCAAGTACAAAATCCTCATGACGATGATCGTGGATGCGCTTCTGTCGCATGCGGACGGCGTGGCCAACATTGCGAACCGTGCCCGCGTGGCTGGCGCAAGCGAAGCAGAAATCACCGAGGCGGTGGAAGTCGCTTATTTGTTCGGTGGCACACCGGCGCTGGTAACCGCTGTCAACGCCTTTAATGCCTCTACCTAATGGCATCCAGTGGATCGGTCAGATCAGGGCCGACCCACTCAATATCGGCATGGGCGCCCTTGAGCGCCACCGCTTCCACTTCCACCAACAGTTCCGGCATAGTCAGAGCCGGAATACGGCATCCCAACGAGACCGGACAGCTATCGGCAAACCACCCTGGGCCTTCTCCATGAGGCCGGTTCATGTCGGCGCTGTCGACGGTAAACGTGCGACGCCGAATGACATCGTCGAGTGTGGCACCGGCTTGTTCCAGCGTCCACCGAATGGTCTCGTGCGCCAGGTCCGACTGTGCCGCCCAATCGCCCACCGCTTGTGCTTCGCCAGCAGCATTTAACGATGTACAGCCGCTCAGATAGACCCAATCACCCACCGCAACCGCTCGCGCGTAGCCACGCGTTTTTTCTCGCCGCTGTTGTGTGTAAATATCCCGACGCGTTTTGGATGCGCCAATAATCGCCTCCGCTTCAATTTCCACCAACATATCAGGCCTTAGCAGAGCGGCTGTGCCGAGTAGCGTATCAGTGGGCCGAACATTACCCAATATATCCAAACGCGCTCGCGTATAGCCAGCAGACATGGCAATATCCGTCAACCAGCTTTTACAGTAGACCAGATCCCCCAACATCCCACCTGCTTCATCCAGGGCTGAGTAGATGGTCTCCATCGTCTTACGGGTCTGTTGATACATATTCCCCTGCCCTTCAACAACGCCCTGAGCGTTCAGCGCCGTGGTGCCGGAGATAAACACCCGGTCGTCCACCCGTACCGCTCGCGAGTAGGCATAGTCTTCCTCTATCGAACGGCCTGATGAAATACGCTGCGCCCGCCCCTTGGCGCCATCAACCGCATCAAATTCAATCTCAATGAGCTGCGCCGGGCGCGCCAGGCGATTCACCTGCACCAGGGTCGCCGCCGGCCGCACATCACGAAAGTATTTGGCCAGGGCGCGAGCCGCCTGATCCGCCAGACAAATATCCGTAACGTAGATACGGCTGCGCACCACATCTTCCAGCTTACCGCCTGCCTTGTCCATACTCCACTCGACAATACGCATGATGGCGTCGATCTGCTTGACAATATCGCCCTCGCCGATCACCTTACCTTCACGATCAATAGCCGTGGTGCCGGACTGCAGCACCATATCACCGACACGCAGGGCGCGTGAGTAGTGAGCCAGTTTCTCCAATTGCCGCCCCGATGCCACGTTGATCCGCCGATAGGTCCCCATCACGCCCTCCTGTGTCATCAAATTCACCACCCATGAAGAAAAGCACATTGTATCATACTGCGATAGGAATCCCACCGTCCAACATTCCCCTTTGACAGCCTGAGATGAGCATGCTAGAACATGATCGAGCATGTCCAAGATACGGTCACCATGTTTCTAGGCCATCTTGGAAAAAACATCGGATGAGGGATAACGAGGTAAGCGTCTTATGTAGCACGTTGCAGCACGCCCATCGCAGGAGGACAAGCCCATGAACTACGGTATTATTTCCGCTGACTGCCACATCGACATGACCTGGATGCCCGGGAATTTGTGGATCGACAATGCAGCGGCGAAATGGAAAACGCAGGTTCCGCAAGTACGCGAGACGCCAGAGGGGCCTCGCTGGTATGCCGAAGAGCAAGAGTTGGGGGTGTACGGCGGTCTTGGTTTTGGCTTCGACCCTGTAAAACGCGGTTATTCCAAGCACGTCGACAAAATGTTTGATGCCGGTTTTTATGAAGATGGCCCGCATCCCACCACGCCTGAATTGCGCCTCAAAGATCAGCAAATCGATGGTATCGACGCAGAAGTCATGTACGGCATTCTAGGTATCGGCATGCGGATGTCTGACTTTGAATTGATACAAGTTGTTTATGAAATCTACAATGACTGGGCAGGCGAGTTCTGTAAAACCAATCCTGAGCGTTTTGTCTGTCTGGCATGCCTTCCCAATCACGATCCTGAGGCTGCCGCCAAAGAGCTGCGACGGGCCGCCAAACTTGGGCTCAAAGGGGCCGACTTTGCTGCTTCTACGGCGGCCTATCCGATCTGGCACGGCGCTTGGGATCCGCTGTGGGCTGCTGCGCAAGAATGTCAGATGCCCATCTCTTTCCATACCACAGGCTTCAAGGTGCGTGAACCTTCGGATGAGGCGATGGCAAAGGAATATGAATTGCGCTATCGCGCCACCCGCACCACGATGTTTCAGATCTCTGCAGCGGAATTTTTAGCCAGCATCGTCTTCTCGGGCGCTCTCGATCGTTTCCCAGACTTCAAATTTGTGCTTGGTGAAGCCGGGGTTGCCTGGCTCCCCTACATCCTGGACCGGATGGATGAACAATACGACGATCGCTACTATCAGCTCAACCTATCGATGAAACCCAGCGAGTTTTGGCGCCGTCAAGGTTATTCGACCTATCAACGTGAACCGTCAGTAGCCTCAATGATTTCACTTATCGGTGAAGACAATATCATGTGGGGATCAGATTATCCGCATCCTGACGGTATCTGGCCAGATTCCAAAAAGTGGATCGATGTGGATCTGAAAGACGTCGACCCCGCTGTACGGCGGAAGATTACCTGTGAAAATGTGGGTAAGCTGTATGGTCTAATGCTTCAAGGAGGGGGTGCCTTCAGGCTGTCCTGAACCTCCAGAGTGATTGTAGGCATGGTTTCTTCCCTTGTCATTATACATCTGTCAACGTTGGCCGTATCTGCGCCCAAGGCGCCGCCTGCTCAAACGCTGCCGCCGCCTGCAGCACTAGGGTGTCGGCATGCCAGTCACCAACAATTTGCAGCGCAACTGGCAAGCCCTCGCCGGTGAATCCGCATGGTATGCTAGCCGCCGGTTGTCCGGTCTGGTTGAATGGAAAGGTAAAACTTAAGCGATCGAACATCGATGGCGTCGGCTTGCCGTCAATCTCACTCGGCCCGCGCTCGACCGACCACGCCGCAACCGGCATCTGTGGGGTTAACAGCAAATCATAGCGTTCAAACAAGCCGCGCACCTGTTCATAAAACGCCGTACGTGCTATCGACATACGGGCGTGCGCCTCGCCTGACACCTGCCGCCCGGCTTCAATCATCTCGGCAAAACTCGGTTCAAAGCCCTCAGGATGTGCAGCGTAACGCTCACCAAAGCGCGCCGCGTAGGAGACATGCCAAGCGGTCATGGCCGGCTCACGCGGATCCGTCCAGCCCGGGTTTACCGCCTCCACCTCACAGCCAAAGTCGGCAAAACGTTCGGCCGCAGCGGCGGTCAGACGCCGCACTTCTGGATCAACCGCGGCATAGCCAAAATCTTCACTCCAGGCGATGCGTAAGCCGCGTAATGCTGCAAGCGGTTGTGCCACAGCAGCAATATAATCATCGGCAGCGTGGTCAATACTCGTCGGGTCACGCGGGTCCGGTCCGGCAATGGCCTGCAGCATCAACGCCGCATCGGCTACCGTACGGGTTATCGGGCCATTGTGCGAACGTGCGGCCCAGATATCCTGATTGGGCCAGTACGGCACACGTCCAAAAGACGGTTTCAGCCCGAACACGCCGCACAAGGCCGACGGAATACGGATCGAACCTGCCCCGTCCGAACCATGCGCCAATGGGCTAAGACCGCTGGCAACAGCCGCGGCGGCGCCACCGCTCGAGCCGCCCGAGGTGCGCTCGAGATGCCACGGATTGCGGCACGGTGGCCCTAACAGATTATCGCACATATCCTTATGCCCGTAGTGTGGCGTATTGGTTTTACCGATCACAATACCGCCGGCTGCTTTCACACGTCCGGTAACCGCACCATCTATCTCGGCAATGTGGTCTTTATAAAACACGGAGCCATACGTACAGCGCAGTCCAGCACTCGGCTCCAAATCTTTGATCGACACCGGCAAGCCATGTAACAGACCAAGATCATCGCCGCGCATGACAGCAGCTTCAGCTACTCGAGCGGCGGCACGAGCGCCGTCGGCATCCACGGCAAGAAACGCATTGAGACGTGGATTCAACATTTCAATGCGCGTTAACAGCGCATCAACAATGTCAACGGGTGAAAGCTGCTTGGCGCGTATCGCCACCGCCAATTCAGTGGCCGAGGTAAAGCCTAATTCGGTGCTGTCCATCACGTCACTCCTTTATGCCGGGATCGCCCGCACATCACCTGACACGTAGGTCGCTTCAACCTCGGAGATATAGCTCCAGCGCGCCTTCAAGCTCTCTTCCGCCCAACGCAGACACTGCTGCGCCAACGCTTCCGTATCCACATATTTGGCCAGCAAATCAAAGGCGCGGCGGCCATGTTCCTGGTCCGCTTCATAATGCTCTTCGAACCAGTGAATCTCTTGCGCGCCACTTTGAAAACCATACTTATGAATGAGCGCCGGCACAGTGCGCAGTTGCACGCCAACCATTTGCGACTCCTGCACCACCTGCGCCGCCAACCACACTTGCCAGGGCTGCTGATTGACCAGGTACCACATCATATTGAGGAGCGCCCGAAGACTCGGTATCGGCAGCGTCGTTTCCACCTCCTGACGGCTCAATCCGCACCAGTCCGTCCAGCTCAACAACATCGAATCGTGCTCCTCGGGCCCGCCCCGCTCGGTGCCGACCACACCGTGCTCCTCAGCCAGATTTTCAATAACGAATTGCTGCACGTCCCGTGGTGCCTTGGCGTAAGCCACCCCAAAAGGTCGCAGAATTTCCTGCACCAGGTGGTAATGCTGTGCCATATAGTGTCCCATCTGCTCCTTTTGCAAACTACCGTCCGCCCATTGATCAAAAAAAGTATGATTTTTGATATGATAGCGATCTCGTAGAGCAATTAACACCTCGACAAACGCCTCGTGTGTCGGTCCATTTTGCATGATTCTTCCCTCCCCAGAAATGCCAATTTGCGATCAATGACCCTAGCAGAGCCATTCAGTCCTCATGTTCTCTTCGCCCTAGGGGCGACAGAGAATTCGTGGAAATAGAATGGTCCTGATCCTGCTATTATACAGTAGTGAGGCACAGATGGAATATGCTATGCTTTGCGGACGGCAGATAGCATGACGTATTATGTATAATCTCGGCATGTTTAGGGTCACCATGAGAGGAAAGCAAAGATGATCAAAATGACCGATGAAATGCGTCAATTCATTGATAATGCTCTGGCCAACGGCATGCCTTGCATCTTGGCAACCGTGTCAAAAGACGGCCAACCCAACACGAGCTATCGGGGTAGCACGATGGTCTTTGATGACGAACACCTCGCGTACTGGGACCGTGGTAAGCGTCAATCCGTACAAGACATTGAAGAAAGCTCTAAAGTTTGTGTGATGTTTCGACATCCCGAAAAGCGCATTGTCTGGCGTTTCTATGGTGCAGCTACAACCCACCGGGAGGGAGCGCTACGCGAGCAGGTGATGGCGCGTGTCGTCCAACCGGAGCTTGATCGCGATCCGCAACGGCAAGGCGCAGCAATAATGATTCAGGTCAACAAAATTCTCGCGCTGGGCGGCGAAGTTATACAGGAACGCTAGCCATCTTATGCAAACACCTGTAAATGACGCACCATCATTAGAGGACATCCTAGGCAGCGCCAGCAAAGCGTTGGTCATCGGTGTTGGTGGCGGTGGGGATGTGGTAGGAACCATCCCAACGGCGCGTTTTCTGGAGTTGTTTGACATCTCCTGTGTACTCGGTGGTCTGTCATGGGAACGCTTGGTGTATGACCCGCAGCCAGGCACCCGCAAGCTAGCCGAAGTCACCCAGGTAGAGCCGTTGGCGCCCACTGTCTGGCTGGCTAATGCCCAGACCGCCACCACAACTGGGGTGCGTTTCGCCGAAAGCGACATCGCAGCGTTGTATGACACGCAAACGCTGCTGGTGGACCTCTCGCAAGGCGCACCAGGCGTGGTCAGCGGATTACGCGCTGCCATACAAGCACTGGACGCAGATCTGCTGGTCGGCGTTGACGTTGGTGGCGATTCGCTGGCTAGCGGACACGAGGCGGGCCTACGTAGTCCCCTGGCGGACGCTATCATGCTGGCTGCCCTCTATGAGCTGTCTAACACCATTCCCTGCCTGTGGGGCGTATTCGGTTACGGCAGCGACGCGGAACTCACTATTGCCGAGATCGACGCCGCCTTGAGCACTGCAGCCCGACACGGAGGTTTGCTCGGCGCCTGGGGTATGACACCGGCTGTCGCAGCTGAAATGCGACATGTCATTGACAACGTCCGAACCGAAGCCAGCGCCATTGCCGTCGAGTGTGCAGCAGGCGAAACCGGTGTTAAGACAATCCGTAATGGCACCCGCACGGTTGATCTATCACCGGTTTGTACCGTCACCTTTTATCTCTCACCAGGTGTTCTTTATGACCATGTCACCCCACTGGCCCGGGCCGTGCATCAGGCAACCTCTCTGGATGCGGCCAGTACCATTATCTGTGACCTCGGTATACGCTCCGAGTACGCCTTTGAACAAGAGATGCAACGGCGTGGCATCCAGCGTTACGATCAAGCGTAACGTATGAAGTCTGGTTTCCGATATGCAACGGCTTAAACAGATCTTGCAACGTATTGACGGTCGCGGCTACGGCGCCTACAAAGACCTGCGCGGCAATTACCAATTGCAGGATTGGACCCTGATCGTCGATCATGTGCAGGGTGA
>JAPULM010000082.1 GCA_027294925.1 bacterium | reverse complement strand
CGGACTGTTCGATGGCATAATGCACAGGTTGCTCTGATCAGATGCCTTCTTATTCCACGACGCCTGGGGGAGATGAGACGATGGAACTTTACGACGTCATGCGCACCACCTTTTCTGCGCGTGAGTTTACCAACGATACGTTGCCGGATGCAACGCTTTACAAAATATTGGACAACGCGCGCTTTGCGCCAAGCGGCGGCAATCGCCAGGGCGCCCATGTCATCGTGGTGCGCGATGCTCAAACGCGGCAGGCCTTGGCCGAGTTGACGGCGCCGGCGGCCAAGCGTTATGTGGCGCAGATACAGGCTGGGGAAAGCCCCTGGAATAGCGTTGAGCCGACGGCTGTGGATGATGCCACTATTGCACAAACCCCTGCCCCGGCGCGCCTCACCGAGCCGTTTATAAAAGCGGCGGCGGTGCTTGTCGTCTGTGTGGATCTCAAAGCGGTGGCCTCGACCGATCAATATCTGGACCGCGTCGGCGTGATTAGCGGCGCGTCGATTTATCCCCTGGTGTGGAACATTTTACTAGCCGCGCGCCACGAAGGATTTGGCGGCACCATCACCACTCTGACGGTGGCTCAGGAGCCTGAGTTGAAGGCCCTTTTAGGTATTCCTGAGCACGTTGCGGTGGCGGCGGTGATGCCGCTGGGCAAACCGGTGAAGCAGCTTACCCGGCTGCGGCGTCAGCCGGTTGCCGACTTTGTGACACTGGAACGATGGGCCGGCACGCCGCTGAGCGCATCGTAAACATCTAGATATTAAGCTGTTGTAGGTGCCCCTCGTCCGCTCCCCAGTCTTCTCCGCCAGGGAGAGGGGCATATAGGTCCGAGGACTCATGTGAACTGGCCGGGTGCGCGGCCTGTGCCCGGCAGGCCAGCAAAGGCCTGGGCGATCCGCATCCATTCCTTGGCGATTTTTCCGTCTATCTGTAGTCTGGTATCGGATGGGTGACAGCGCTGCGTTACCAGCAGGCAAAAATCCAACGCGTTGCCGCTGATGCGATTCGTCGCCTGGGTGTCACCCCAGGTCCAGATTGCCCCTGAAGGGCTTGTCAGCTCGACGTAAACGTCTGCAGTGGGCGGTTCTTGGTCGTTAATACGGTAGCTAAACGGGCGAGCCAGAACACCGATGGTGGCGATGTGGTGCAGCCGGTCGGTGGGGTCGCGTTGCAAGCCGAGGGCGTCAACGATGTCCTGCCCGTGCGCCCAGGTTTCCATCAGGCGTGCGGTGGCGAATGACACGGCGCTCATCGCCGGCCCGAACCATGGGACGCGCGTTTTGGCGTCCAGGCTGCGGAAGACGTCCAGCATGGCAGTGTAGCCGTTGCGCCACCAATCTAGGAGTTCGGTATGCTGCATGGCGCGGCCGGCCTCCAGCAGACGCGTGTGCCGCGCCTCTCGGTCTTCGCTTAGTATTTCAGCCTTAAAACGCTGCGGTTCACGCGCCGCGATGGTTGCAACCCGGTCGGTTGAGCCGATGTGACTGATTTGATCGCGCACCATCCAGTCTTCAGCCGGTGTCGGATGATTCCATTCGGCCTCATCTAAATGGCTAACTAATGCATCGAGGGCGCCAAGCTCTGCTTGCAGATCGGCACAAATGCCGGGCATATCCACGTTGTTCTCCTTACATGGGCTCGCATCCAAGCGGTTATAGCTCCACACCGTAAAACCCAATACTTTAGCTTTGGGATATGAGGTGTTTTCCTTAGCCTTTAGGCCTGGTTGACGCCTCGGACACGACGGCTATAACAGCGACCCACTGGCCGCGGAACTCGTCATAGTGCGCTTCAATCCACGCGGCGGCCGGCGTCAAATCCGCGCGAGGCTGGGCCGTGATGTGCGGGGGAATGCCAGGAAGCACACGGGACATACGGGGTTACCTCCTGCATATCAGAGATTACACGTACGTAACACAATAATTGTAGGCCATGCAGCCTGCACGTCACAAGTCGAGCATAGGCACCGTAGTAAAATTCTTCCTTCCGGATCATCCTTCTTCCCCACAGGGATTGTCTGCCCATCTTATCCCCATCCAGATGACAATGACTCCTTCTGAGGAGAGAGAAGAAATGTCAACGACACTTTCAACGACACTTTCAACTCAATGTTTCGCCCAGACAGAAGTGGATGTTCCGTGCTTCCGCACGGGTTGAAGAAACATAAGTGTTCCTCAACCCGTAACCTGTGGGCGTATTTTTAACCAAGATATAAATCTTTAACCCAGATACTTGTAGAAAACTTCAATATGAATGAAGGGGAAAACCATCGATGCCGTGCCCTTTATTCACACAGCATCGGGTAACACCGACGAGACGTTTTCTGCACCCGCATCGTTTATCTGTTTAAGTCATAGCCTCTTCGTCCTTGCCTCACGCAACTTAAATTCGTCCCACTGGCGCCATCTCAAAGGAAATCGATCAAACGTACCACTATGCAAGGCATGCCAAGGCAGAAAGGACGTGTGGCGAGCGGACGTTTGACATCGCCATGGGACGGATGCAGAATGCTGTAGCTTAAGGCTTATAGGCGTTGAGCTTTCACATCTATCGCGATAGATGGTATTTCCGCATGGAAAAACGTGGATGCACATTCCCATACTCGCACGCAGAAATCGTCACCCTGGACCGGTCACAGGCGTCTCTCATCGCCAGGAGATCGCGTGGTGGCAGAGACACGTCCTGTCTCGCACGGCCCCTGAAGACGAGGGCGGGGCCTACAAGTGGTGGGTCGGGGGCATTGTCATCCTCGCGACCATTATTTTCGTCATGTCCTTCGAGGCGATGAGTTTGGCCCTGCCCACGATGATGGTGAGCATGCAGGTCGGGCTCCAAGAGATGTCCTGGATGCTCACCGGGTACACGATCAGCCGTACGCTGTTTGTGGGTGTGGTGGGGTGGTTAGGGAACCGATTGGGAAATCGCAATCTGTTTGCGCTGAGCTTGGCTGTCTTCACTGCTGGGTCCCTCCTCTGTGGTCTAGCCTGGAGCTTTGAATCGCTGATTCTCTTCCGGATTGTGCAAGGCATGGGGGCTGGCCCGCTCATGCCCCTCATCATGGTCATCCTGTATGAGACCTTTCCGCCGCACCAGCGGGGACTGGCGCAAAGCCTCTTTATGGTCGGCGATGCGGCCGGCTCGGTCATCGGGCGAGGTCTTATGGGTTATCTGATCGAGGCCTTCGGGTGGCGCGCGGTGTTTTATCTCAATGTGCCGCTGGGGCTGGTGGCGTTAGGCGCTCTGTTGGTGATCGTGCCCAACCGCCGTGAGATCCAGGTGCAGACCCTCGACCCGCTTGGGTTGTGCTTCCTGGCTGGCTTCGTCGTGTGTCTGATCGTCGGGCTCCAGAGCGGCCTCCAGAATGGCTGGGAGCAGGCCCAGGTCCGCGTCTTACTGCTGCTTGCCACGCTGTCGTTGATCGCCTTTGTCGTGAGCGAATTGCTCGTCCCGGCACCGCTCATCGATCTCCGGTTGTTCCGCCGACGGGCCTATAGTCTGCTCTGCGCGGTGAGTTGCGGCAACATCATTGGCTTGATGGGGGCGTTTTTCCTCACCCCGCTGATGTTGCAGCGTCTACACGGCTTGACGCCGATCCATTCGGGACTGGTCCTCATTCCGGGCGCAATCGCTTGGGGGATGCTCGGCGTGGTGGGAGGAAAGTTGAGCGACTGGGTCGATGCCCGGTTGATTCTGGCGGTAAGCTTTGGCGCCACGATGTGGATGTCGCTGCGGATGGCCACCGTCACACTTGACACCCCTACCTCGACTCTCATGCTGCACGTGATGGGTCTCTTTTGCGCCATGGCGCTGTCGTTCACCCCTATCTCTGTGTTGACGATGCGAACCCTCCCTGAGACCTCACTGCGCATGGGCATGGGCATGATGAATTTGCTACGCGGCCTGGCATCGGCGGTCGCGGTTGTCGTGTTATCGTTTGTCCTGGAGGACCGGCAGCTCTACCATATGCAGCTGCTCGCCGAGGAGCAGGGGCAGCATATGTTGGAGGTACAGCCGATGCTCGACCGCCTCCAGGCGCTGTTTCACGCTAGGGGTGATCGGAGCGAGATGGCGGGGTACAAAGCCATCGCCACCCTCAACAACCGACTGCAAACGGCAGCCGCGGTGCGAGCGTACCAAGAGTGCTATATCGGCATGGCGCTGCTCTACGTGGCCCTACTTCTGCCTGTGTTGGCGCTGCATCGGCGTTACGCCGTGCCTGTACTAGCCCCCGCGACGGAAGCAGGCTAGGAAATGCAAGGGAAAGGGCAGGAGTGCGTCAGAGTTGACGCCCGACCGAGTCGCGACGGTCGTGTAGCCAGTCGCCAGTCAGGTTGATCGACATGATCAATAAAGGGTTCCAGGCGCAAACGGACTTGTCTTTGCCACATGGCTGGTTTATCCTGGAGTGGCGCGTTGAGATTGTATAGAACGCATGAAGTGTGCATGGGGACGGTTGAATATTTCCGTATTGCGCCGCAGGCGTCGAAGTCGATGCTTGCGTTGAGGACGGTGAGCGTCATCCAAGGCCGGGGCATTGAAGAAGGGTGGCGGTATTCGCTGCGACGTGTCGGTAGGCTGTGATTCGGGTTGGCGATGCGATTCTGGTGCTGAGCTAGATGGAGGAGACCATGAAATGGGCAATATCGTGCATGTCTTCGATACCGCATGGGCGGACCTTAGCAAGGACAAGTTGGTCTTTTTCTATGGCTTCGGCGAGCCACTTGACGTGGTGATTTCGAGCTATCTGATCGACACCGGCGAACATCGCATTTTGGTGGATACGGGGATTGGTAGCCCGACCTCTGAGCATCTGAAACATTACGGCTTCAAGCAGAAGCGGGAGCAAGAGCTGACATCGCGTTTGTACGATCTGGGCTTTCAGCCGGATGATATTGATATGGTCATTAATACCCACTTGCACATCGATCATTGCGGGAATAATCAACTGTTTCCAAATGCCCGTATTTTTGTTCATGAGGAGGAAATGCGTTTCGCCTTTTTGCCGGGTTACCAGGATATTTTCTTTAATCGTCTGGACTTTGATTATGATTTGAATTATGTCTATTTACATGGTGATTACACTGTCGCTGCCGGCGTGCAAATTCTGACCACGCCTGGCCATACGCCTGGCCATCAATCGGTTCTGGTTGAAACGTTAGCCGGTAACGTTTTGATCACCGGTGATGCCTGCCGTTTGCACGATCATTGGGAGGGCAAGGGTGACACCATTATGCACAATTCAGTACAATATGCGCATAGTCAGGAGCGTATGCATAGCCTGGACGCCGATGTGGTACTCATCTCCCATGATGGAGAGGCGTTTCGGCAGTACAGTCAGTACTATGGCTCCTGAGAGGCGCCATAATGAGAGATTGTGTTGATGAAGGTACCCGGCCCGGGGGTCGCTAATAGCGGGGAACGACCCTCGTAACCCTCTGCCTGGTTAGGGAGAGGGGGTAAACTTATGCCTTGGATATGAGCAACCATAAAAAAGGAGGTTGTACGATGCAGACTGGTGATGCGAAAATCGAAGCGGGCGCCGTTACCTTTGCGCTGCAGTACCGCGCGTTGATGCCGGACCAGGGGGTTTCCCTGCAAGTGATCGGCGATGTCGACGGAAAAAGCACAGAACTGCTGCGCTTTGATTGCTTTGACCAACGTCCACATTATCACTACGATCCGAAACACAAAAACGAACGTTTTGACATGGATAAGACGACGGCCGGCAACCCCATTGGCTGGACGATGAAACGGCTGCGCTCGCGCCTCCCGGCGATGTTGACTAGAGCAGGCTATGAAGAGGTGGCCAAGCAACTCGATGAGGCGAAGTTGCAAACTGTGTTGGATGAGGTTGAAAGCACGGCTAGAGGGATGGCTATGAACCAACACCGCACGGTGACACATAACCGTGGTGATGTGGTATTTGAGACCGGCAACATCCGCTTTGGTCTTGAGTTCCGGGAATTGCGTAATGACCGGGGCTTGGCCATTCATGTGTTGAGCGATGTGGCTGGCCAGGAAATTGAAATTTTAGCTTTTGATTGTTTTGAGATGGCGCCACATTACCACTACGGGCCACGTAATCAAGACATCCGTATCTATTGGGACACCGCGGTAGATCCCGACCCGTTGCGTTGGACGTTGGATCAGTTTAACGCCGGTAAGCTGCCGTCGATGATCGAGCGCGCCGGTTATCCCAGCATTGCGGCTGCTCTGGATACGGAACTCATTGCCGCTAAATTGGCGCAGGAGATCGAACCGCAGGCGCTGGCCATACGGGAAGCCAATGCCAAGTAGGTAAGTACCCGAGCAGAAGTTCTTTCATGAGGGAGACTTTGTCTTACCGGAAGCCGGTGCCACTTTGGTTATGTACCCCAGTCCCCCTATCCAGGTACTTAATAACCGCGTTGCCAATCAATCACGTTGGTCAAGGGTTGTCCATTCAGATAGGCACGGAGGTTTTTGCAAAATAGTTCTATCCCACGATGCTGTTGTTTCTCTGCGCCGCCAGACACATGCGGGGTAATCAACACACGTTCATCATCCCATAGACGGTGGTCAGGTTCGTGCTCAAACTCACCCACATAAACATCCAGGGCAACGCCGCGTAGAAGGCCGCTAGCAAGTGCTTCCAGCAAGGCCGCCTGGTCAATAATTTCACCCCGCGCCACATTGACCAGTACCGTCCCAGACTGCATGGCGGCAAACGCCTGACGCCCGATAAGATTGGTGGTTGCAGGTGTCCATTGACAGCAGATCGCTACAAATTCGCTTTCGCTCAACAAGTCATACAGGTGGTCAGGGGTTTCTAGGCGCGAAAACCCAGGCGGTAAATCTGCTCCGACCGGCGTGCGGCGTGTTCCCACCACGTGCATGCCAACCTCGGCGCAGAGGCGCCCAACATCAAGGCCAATACCGCCAGCACCCACCACGCAAACCGTTTTGCCGGGTAACGAAACCGGCCGGTAGGTGCGATGATCGAACTGGTGACGTTGTTGGTCTCGGTACGCCATATGAAAGGCTCGGTCAAAGTGAAAAAAACTACCCAGCACGTATTCCGCCATCGGCAGCGTATTGCCGTAGCCACGTGAGGTGGTCACCGTGACTTTGCTGTTCCACAGGTCACCGCGCAACAGGTTGCTGGCCCCAGCAGGACGCTGGTGAAACCACTTGAGATGGGGGGCGCGGGCGCATAAATCCAGCACAAACGGCCAACCGCCAAAGATCACCTCGGCGTTGGACAGGAAGAGGTCGCGTTGTTCACGTGTGCTTTCCGGCAACGGACCACTGCGGAGATAACGCTGTACGGTCCACTGCGGCCAGGTGTCACGAATTTCGATGTCGAATAAGCCGCGTGCATCCACCACCCGTATGCTTGGGTCGACTGCGGCAATTTCATTCAGGTCGTCGTCGCTAACGGGCTGCATGACGAGCACTTCTACGGTTTGCATGTAAGGGTCTCCAAGGTGAGCAGACTGTCATATCGATGCAGGCGGCTTTATCATAACATATACAGACGGTTGATTCTGAACGGGTCGCGAATAGTCTTTTGACTCTAACGCTCAAGGTCGATACAATCGGGGCTTGCCGTGATCGTTATCCACCTTCCGTTGGCGTTGTATACGCCACTACGTTGTTCAGGAAAGGAGTTGTCGTATGATCTACGAAGTTCGCACCTACACCTTGAAACCAGGTAGCATCGCGCAATTTGAAGCCGGTTTTGAGAAATCCCTCCCGAATCGCTTGAAATATTCCGAGTTGGGCGCTTTCTGGCACACCGAGGTCGGCCCCTTGAATCAGGTGATTCATGTCTGGCCCTATGAGGACCTAGCGCAACGCACCGAGGTGCGTGCTAAAGCCGCCCAGGAGGCGGATTGGCCACCCAATACCGGTGGCGTGATGCTGTCTATGGAGTCGCAAATTTTTGTGGCGGCGTCGTTTTCACCCAAACTTGGCGGCGGTCAGAAACTCGGCAATATTTACGAAATGCGCATCTATCAGTATCAACCCGGCGCCATCCCGACGGTGTTGGAGCGTTGGCAGGAGGCCTTGCAGGGCGGACGTCTGGATTTGTCCCCCATTGCAGCGTGTATGTACAGTGAGATTGGCCAATTGAACGTCTGGATCCATATCTGGCCATACGCCGATCTGAATGAACGCGCCCGGGTGCGTGCTGAGTCTCAGAAACTGGACACCTGGCCACCGAAAACACGTGAATTCTTGGTGAGCCAACAAAGCAAGCTGCTCGTTCCGGCATCGTTCTCGCCGACAGCGTAGGGGTTATTGCAGGTCTGATCGATGGCCACTCCGCATGTTGTGTGCAGGGTGGCCATTATTGTTTATCGATCGACAACACCGAACGATGGGTTCGTTGCAGATATGTCGTACACGAGACGAGATATGAGGAGGCTGACGATGAAAATCACCGATTTGAGCGTGACGATGTTTAACTGGAATAGTGAGGCATGGCAGACCGGTAGCGGGTCGTTCGGCGGCCATCGGCTGCTGGGCATCGTGACGGTGCATACGGACGAAGGGATTGACGGGCATGCCTTCCTTGGTTCCTCCCGGCAGGGTGCCGATGCTTTTGTTGGTCCTTTGATGGAATTTGTTAAACCCTTCGTCATGGGTCGTAATCCGCTGGACAGCGGGGCGATTTGGGAGCGCTTGTGGAAGATGAACCGGTCGGTCTCTACCAACGCTATCGGCGCCGTTGACGTGGCGTTGTGGGACATCGCCGGTAAGGTCGCCGGGCTTCCCATCCACCGTTTGTTGGGTACCTGCCGGGATCGCGTGCCGGCTTATGCCAGCTCCGGATGGTTAGCAACGCCCGAAGCCTACGGCGAAGAAGCCCAGCATTTTCAATCTCTGGGTTGGACGGCATACAAGATTCACCCGCACGGTGTGCCGCGTGACGATATTAAAATTTGCCAGGCGGTGCGTCAGGCAGTTGGCGATGAGATGCCCCTGATGCTGGATTCCATGTGGGCCTATGGCTATGAAGACGCTATGCGGGTTGGTCGAGCCATTGAGGCGTTAGACTACTTTTGGTACGAAGATCCGTTGGTCGAAGAAGATTTGTACAACTATATCAAGCTGCGGGCAAAATTGGACATCCCGATTATGTCTACCGAATATGCGCCTGGCCGTCTATACGGCATGGCACAGTGGGTGCAGCAAATGGCCACCGACATTCTGCGTGGCGATGTGGCGGTGACCGGCGGTATTACGCCTTTGGTGAAAATTGCCCATCTGGCCGAGGCGTTTCGCATGAAGTGCGAGATCCATCACGGGGGCAACTCGCTGAATAATGTCGCCAACCTGCACGTCACCATGGCTGTCACCAACTGCGATTACTATGAGGTGTTCCCGTCAAGTGGGGCCAACAAATATGGCCTGGTCGAAGATATTGAGGTCGATGAGCAGGGGCTTGTTTACGCCCCGGAGAAACCCGGTCTGGGGTACGAGATTGACTGGGACCTAGTAGAACGAGAGAAGGTTCAAGTGGTGACCTAGATACGGTGGTGGTTAATGGA